>DAIQNS010000014.1:315-17984 GCA_036788315.1 Alteraurantiacibacter sp.
CGCGGTCACCAACAATTACCAGCAGGCCGACACCGGCACCAAGATGATCCACAATGGCAAGGGCAGCCGCTCGACGATCATCTCCAAAGGGATCTCCGCCGGCAAATCGAACAACACCTATCGCGGCCTCGTCCGCGTGGCTGCGAATGCGGACAATGTCCGCAATTTCACGCAGTGCGACAGTCTGCTGCTCGGCAGCGAGTGCGGCGCGCATACCGTGCCCTATATCGAGGTGAAAAACCCCACCGCTCAGATCGAGCATGAGGCAACGACCTCGAAAATCTCCGACGACCAGTTGTTTTACGCGATGCAACGCGGGCTTGGCGAGGAAGAGGCTGTGTCCCTGATCGTGAACGGCTTTGCGAAGGATGTGCTCAAGACGCTGCCGATGGAATTTGCGGTCGAGGCGCAGAAGCTGCTGGCGATTTCGCTTGAGGGGAGTGTGGGGTGAGCGTTGATCTTTTCGTCAGCGTGTCAGTCGATAATTGGCCGAGTATCGAGCAAGTTCAACAGTGTGCCTTAGCACAAGGATATCCGCTCGTAATCGAGCGGTTCCCAGCACTCGACCTTGAGGCCACAGTTACAGACGGCGCAATGACCCAGCTTAGTAATGGTGCGCAACCTTACCTGGAAGGAAGCCTGTATCCGGCACATCTATGGCCGAGTGATGTCTCGGATTTGAACGCGAGACTGCGTTCCTTTTCGGATTTGGTCATCGGCGAAGGGGACGCCGTGATGTCGATACACACCCGCTCCATCGAAGAATTGCGCGCCGCCAGTTACCTTGTCGCGTCGATTATCGTTTGTTTCGATGGGATCGGCATCGAAACTCAGGGAAATGTGGGCGGACAGAGGGAATTTGCCGAGGTGCTGATTTCAGGCGCTAATCAACTCGAAAGCTTGAGCGATCAATGACCCCTCGCAAAACCCTCAACCTGCGCCCGTCTTCCGAGGACGCCACGCCGCCCGGCCTCAAGAAAAAGGGCCGCGGCTGGGAAATCTCCGAGAAGCGGCTCGACAATCTGCATGATCAGGCGCGGCTCATGCGGCGGCATGCTTCGCCCGCGAACAAGGCGCTTGCCTCGCGGTTCGCCAAGGCTGATCTGGGCAAGTACAAATTCACCCGCTTTGCTGTCGTGGGCAGCGCGATTGTCGATTTCAATTGCCACAATCTGGGCATGGCAATCGCCATTGACGAGGGCGACCAGCCCGAGGCGCTGCTCAAGCGGAGCGACAAGGCGCTGGAAGCCGTCGGCATCAAGGTGATGCGGATCAAGGCGGCTGATGTGCTTGAAAACATGGACGATACGCTCGCCCGGATCACCGCGGGCATGCGCCTGCGCATTGCCGACAAGGGCGCCGCACGAAGGGCGCACAATGCCGCCAATCCGCGGCAGTCGAGGCCGCTTTACGACCGTGACGGGAATGGCCCGCCGCGCGGCGGCCCGCGCCCCGCTCGCCCCGAGCGGCGATCATGACCGAAGAACTCACCATTCGCACCGAGCATCACAAGGACGGCACCGTTTGCGCCACCGGCGCGATGCTCGGCGATGTGCTGCACGGCTATTGGGAATGGTATCGCAAGGATGGCACGCGCAAGCGCTCGGGCCATTTCGACCGGGGCGAACAGGTCGGCGAGTGGACCACTTACGACGACCAGGGCGCACCGTACAAAACGACACAGATGAACCGGAAAGCATAATGCTGCAAATCAACGATCTACATGCCGAAATTGCCAGCGAAAGCGGCGCCAAAGCCATCCTCAAGGGCCTCTCGCTCAGCGTGAATGCGGGCGAAGTGCATGCCATCATGGGGCCCAACGGCTCGGGCAAGTCGACGCTCTCCTATGTGCTGGGCGGAAGGCCCGGTTACACGGTGACGGGCGGCTCGGTGACTTTCAATGGCGAGAATGTGCTCGATCTCGATCCGCACGAACGCGCTGCTGCGGGCATTTTCCTGGGGTTTCAGTATCCGGTTGAAATTCCGGGCGTTTCCAATCTGCAATTCCTGCGCGAAGCCTTGAATTCGCAGCGCAAGAGCCGCGGCGAAGCACCGCTCTCGGGCGGCGAATTCCTCAAGCTGGCGCGCGAGAAGGCTGCGCTGCTCAAGCTCGACATGGAAATGCTCAAGCGCAATGTGAATGTCGGCTTTTCGGGCGGCGAGAAGAAGCGCAACGAGATGGTCCAGATGGGTATTCTCGATCCGGCCTTCGCAGTGCTCGACGAGACCGATAGCGGGCTCGATATCGACGCGCTCAAGATCGTGGGCAGCGGCATCAACGCGATCATGCGCAAACCCGACAAGGCGGTGCTGCTGATCACGCACTATCAGCGCCTGCTTGACTATGTCCGGCCTGACTTCGTGCACATTCTGAGCGCCGGGCGCATCGTCAAGACCGGCGATGCCGATCTTGCCCGCCGTCTGGAAGCCGAAGGTTATGACGAGGTGATGGCCGCATGATAGTCAACAAACCATCAACCAAACTTGAGGAATGGCGTTACGCCGATTCCGTGGCGCTTGGCAGCTTTGCCGAAGAAGCCTTCGATGACTGGCAAGAAATATCAGTTAATCAAGGTGATACGCATCGCGAATGTCTGCTTCTCGATGGCTCGGAGCCGCTCCTTCGGCGCATCCGCGTGACGCTTGGTGCCCATGCCCGCGTCGAGTTCTTCGCGGTCGTCGCCGCCAGCGACTACACAAGGCTCGAGCTACACGTGACCCTTGCCGAAGGCGCGCATTTCGAGTTTGGCGGCATTACCATCGGCGGCGGGAATGCCGTGCGTGAGTTCGTCACGCGCACGCTGCACAGCGCGCCCGATGCAACGAGCAAGCAAGTGGTGCGCAGCGTTCATTGGGGCGAGGCGACAGGCAATTTCCTGGGCCGGATAGATGTCGGCCGCGAGGGGCAGCGCACTGATGCGGCGCAGGATTTCAAGGCTTTGCTGCTCGAACGCGGCGCGAGCGCCAATGCCAAGCCCGAACTCGAAATCTTTGCCGACGACGTCAAATGCGCGCATGGCGCGGCCATCGGGCAGATGGACGAGATGGCGAGCTTTTACATGGCAAGCCGCGGCCTTGCCCCCGATGTCGCCAAGCGCCTGCTCGTGCGCGCCTTCGTGGCCGATGCGCTCGCGGCGCTGGATAATGAAGCCGAGCAGGAACGCCTGTTCGAAGCCGCGCTGGCCAGCCTTTCGGAGGCGGCGTTGTGAGCACTTTGACCGCCCCGTCACGGATCGCAGGTGCGCGTGCGGACTTTCCCGGCATGGTCACGGGAGAGGGCAAGCCGTGGCATTATCTCGATTCGGCGGCAACTGCGCACAAGCCGCGCGCCGTCATTGATGCCATGTCGCGCGCGCTGGGCGAGGATTATGCCACCGTCCATCGCGGCGTTTATGCCCGCTCGGCGAACATGACCGTGGCTTACGAGGCCGCGCGGCGCACCGTTGCGGGCTTTATTGGCGGGCGCGAAGAAGAACTGGTGTTCACGCGCGGCGCGACCGAGGCGATCAATCTGCTTGCGCACAGCTGGCCCAGCAAGGGCCGCGTGCTGCTGTCCGAATTGGAGCATCATTCCAATATCGTGCCCTGGCAACTGGCTGGATGGCAGATTGATGTCTGCCCGCTTACCAGCGATGGCCGGATCGATCTCGATGCCGCCGAAGCAATGCTCACGCCCGAGCATGAAATGGTTGCCTTTGCGCATGTTTCCAATGTTCTCGGCTCGATCCTCGATGCGCCGCGCGCGGCCGAACTGGCGCACAATGTCGGCGCGATGCTGCTCCTTGACGGGTGCCAGTCGGCGCCGCGCATGCCCGTTGATGTGGCTGCGCTCGATTGCGATTTCTACGCTTTCTCGGCGCACAAGATCTACGGGCCGACCGGGATCGGCGCGTTGTGGGGCCGCGCGCAATTGCTCGACCGGATGCCGCCATGGCAGGGCGGCGGCGCGATGATCGACAAGGTCAGCTTTACAGGCACAAGCTACGCGCGTGCGCCGCAGCGTTTCGAAGCAGGCACGCCCGCCATCGTAGAGGCGATCGGCTTTGCCGCGGCATGCGATTACGTGAACTGCTTCGACCGCGCGCAGATCGCCGCGCATGAAGCCGCGCTCACCGCGCAGACGCGCGAGGCGCTGCGTGCACGCGGCGATGTGACACTTTATGGCCCCGAACACTCCGCCGGGATCGTCAGTTTCATGCTCGACGGGGTTCACCCGCACGATCTGGGTACTATATTGGACGAAGCGAATGTGGCGATCCGCGCTGGACATCATTGCGCGCAGCCGCTGATGGAATTGCTCGGCGTGCCCGCGACCGCGCGTGCGAGCTTCGGCATTTATTCAAACCATGACGACATTGCCGCGCTGATGAGCGGCATCGAACGCACCAAGAGGATTTTCGGCTGATGACTGAACAGACCGACACTTCAACTCAAGCTCTCGAAGCCGCAGCCAAGCCGCCGCGCGCGCGCGTTTCCGATGCGCCGATCGAGCCCGAGAGCGCCGCGCAGAAACTCGAGCGCAAGCGCGATTATCTCGACGGTTTTCTGCAGCAGAAGCCCGCCGATGTTGCCGCTGGCGAACCGGGCGGTGCGCTTTACGAAGCGGTGATCGAGGCGCTGAAGGACATTTATGATCCTGAAATTCCGGTCAATATCTATGATCTTGGCCTGATTTACGGGGTAGAGGTCGATGAGCATGCCGATGTCGAAGTGACCATGACGCTGACGACGCCGCATTGCCCGGTGGCCGAAACCATGCCGAACGAGATTGAAATGCGGATCGGCGCAATACCCGGCGTGCGCGATGCCGAGGTAACCTTGACCTGGGATCCCGCGTGGGATCCTTCCAAGATGAGCGATGAAGCGCGCCTTGAGCTGGGGATGCTGTGATGAGCGATACAGAAACGAAAACCCGTGCTGTTCCAAAGGCTGCGGTTGTCCTGACACCGGGCGCCGAAGCGCGGATTGCCGCATTGATGAGCAAAGCGCCCGAGGGCGCGATCGGCGTGAAGCTTTCCACTCCGCGCCGTGGCTGCTCAGGCCTGGCATATTCGGTCGATTATGTCAGCGAGGAAGTGCCCTTCGACGAGAAGATCGTCACCCCCGGCGGGACTTTCTATATCGACGGGGCAAGCGTCTTGTATCTCGTAGGCAGCGTGATGGACTGGGTGGAGGACGATTTCACCGCCGGTTTCACTTTCGAAAACCCCAACGCCAAGGGCGCTTGCGGCTGCGGCGAGAGCTTCATGGTGTAGTCCCCGCGCGCCTGACCGGTTTTCAGGCCGCGTGTTCCTCGGCAAGGAAGTCCAGCAGCGCCTGATCATAGGCATCGACCTGGCCATTGGCGGCAATCTGCGCGTCGAGCCAGGATTGCTCTTCCTCTGTCACCTTGAGCGCGTGCGCAACTTGCGTTTCGCGGTCCGATCCGCTGCGCTTGCGGCCGAAAACCTTGCCAAAGGCATTGGGCGATGAATTTGCCATCCGGCCCATGAAGCGGCCGATATTGGCCTTGTTATCGGCCACGAAGGCTTCCAGTTCAAGCGCGCGCTCGCGGCTCAACTGGGCCGAAGAGCTGGCAAAGCCCATCAGATAATTGCCCACGCCCTGTACGAACAAGCGCTGGAAATCGGGGGCGATCTCTTGCTGCGCCACGGCATCCTTGAGGCGGAAAAGCATTTCGGCTTCCGCGCGGCTGACCGCAGCCGGGCCATCGCTTGCCTGTCCGAAGATGACACGCCGGATCAGGCGCGCTTCGACCAAGGTGACATGCGCGGCGGTCAATTCGCCGCCGCAGCGTGTTGGACCTTTACCAGTAAGCACTTCCTGCTCGATCACATCGAGGATGAAATCCTTGAGCGCGAGCGGCACATTCTGCGCCTTCTCGGCAATCTGCACGAGCAATTCGAGCTCAGCCATCGAGCATACCCGGCCATCGGCGCTGACCTGCGCGATAAGCCAGCTGGCGTCCTCCTCGCTTGCATAGCCGCGCGGCTCGCTTCCCTCGAGTACGTAATTGCGGATCGCTTCGACGAAGAAATCAGTCCAGTCCGGGCCTGGCGTGTTGAGCATATCCTGCGCCTTGAACAGGGCTTCGGCTTCCACGCGTGTCATGCGGCCATCGGCCCAACCCGCGCGGCGCAGCGCAAGCACTTCTTCGGGCGCAATCACGCCGTCGGCAGCGGCCTGACGGGCAATATCGGCGAAATGGAAGCTCATTGGCACAAATCCCTCTGCATTCTGCGAGCGGACTTACGCAATCGAGCTTAAATTCAGGTTACCGCCGCACGGGCGCCAGCAAACCGGATCAACGGCGCAAGGCTGCAACGCAGGTTGCCCGGTCGACCGGCGCGCCGTCGCTCGCGCGCCGCGCTTCGACCCAGGTCGCGACTGGCTGTGCGCCCTGCTGCAAGGGATAGAGAAACACATCGAGCACGCATTGCGTGCCGGCAAATTGCAGCTTGCGCATATCGCCTTCGCGCACATCGAGCTGCGGCGTGCCGAATTGTGCCTGCAAGCTCTGGGCGCTCGCGCGGATCACCTGTTCGAGCCCACGCTCCTGCATGATTTCGGCCCCGCGGAATGCGGGCACCGGAGGAGCGGGGCGGGTAGGCGGCGTGGTCACGACAGGGCCGGGACCGCGCGGCGGCGGGGGCGGCGCGGCGGGCTGCGGCGATCCAACACAGGCGGCCAGCATGGTGCTTGCGATCAAGGCAAGGGCGACTTTCGGGAACTTAGGCATGGTGCGCTCTTGTGCTACGATGAAGGAGATGGGTGGCCGAAGCAGCGCCCAGAACCGGCGCGAGAAAATGCGCAAAAGGCACCAGCAGCAAGCCCGCGACAGTACCGCCAAGCAGGAAGCGCTGCCTCTTGGCGAGCGGCGGCGTGTCGGCCTCGCGGTGGCGCAACCAGACCATGTCCTGCAATTCGCGCCCCAGCAGCACGGCATTGACGAGCCAGAAGACAATCGCCGGCCCGATCCCAGTAAAAATCAGTGCAAGCGCCAGCGGAGCGGCGAGCAGATTGAACAGCAAGGCTCGGCCCGCTGCCTTGACGGCCTGCGCCAATTGTTCGCCAAAGGGCAGATCACGCGCTCGCTGTATCTCTTGCGGATAATGCCGTGTTTCGACGGCACGCACCACATCCTCGGCGTAGAACTGGATCACGCCCATCGCCACAATGCGCCACACGAGCCACAGACCCAGCGCCGCGAGAAATGCCGCAGCAACCCCGCGCAGATCGCTCGCCCCTGCAAACAGGCCTTCGACAAGCCCTGAGCGCGCCAGTGCCCAATCGAGGAAATACCAGGCGGCAACAGCCACAATGGCGAACAGGACCAATGTCACCACGAGGCTTTTGACAAGAATGCGCAGAACCGCGCCGTCAAACAGCTGGCGCAGCCCAAGCAGCAGCGAGGATGGAAATTGACCCATGTTGTCTTGCGATTAGGGCTGTGGTGCGCCAAGTCAACGGCGCGTCGCCGAATGACATTCCCTAGCCGTTGAAACAGGAGCAAACATGTCCTCACCCCGCTACGATGTCATCGCGATCGGCAATGCCATCGTCGATGTGGTCGCTTCCGCCAGCGAAGAGCTGATCGAGGAGCTCGACCTGCGCAAAGGCGGCATGACGCTGATCGATGCCGATGGCGCGCGCGATCTTTACGCCGCGATGGGTCCGGCGCGCAAGATTTCGGGCGGATCGGCGGCAAATACGCTGGCGGGCCTTTCGGCATTGGGCGCGCAATGCGCATTTGTCGGACAAGTCGCCGATGATCAACTGGGGCAGGTGTTCGCGCACGATATCCGCGCGGTAGGGATCGATTTCGACACGCCGCCGCGCCCGGCAAGCGCGAAGGAGGGTGAGCCGCCCACCGCGCGTTGCCTGATTTTCGTCACGCCTGACGGACAGCGCACCATGAACACTTTCCTTGGCGCTTCGCAATACCTGCCCCCTGCCGCGCTTGATGATGCCGCGATCGGCGCTGCAAGCATCCTCTATCTAGAAGGCTATCTGTGGGATCCCGAAGAACCGCGCGCGGCGATGCGCTCGGCGATGGAGATCGCCCGCAAAGCGGGTGGCAAAATCGCCTTCACGTTGTCGGACGCCTTCGTAATCGATCGCCATGGCGAGGATTTCCGCCACCTGATTGCAAACGGAATGATCGATATCCTGTTCGCCAATGAGATCGAACTTGCAGCGCTCACCGGGGAAGAGGATTTCGACAAGGGCGCACATGCGCTGGCCACTGACGTTCCGCTGCTCGTGGTCACGCGCAGCGAGAAGGGTGCTGTCTGTCTGACGGGCGATAAATATTTCGCCGTCGAAGCGGAGCCGGTTGAGCATGTCGTCGATACCACCGGCGCAGGTGATCTGTTCGCAGCAGGCTTCCTTTATGGCCATGTGCGCGGTGAAGCTCCGGACAAGTGCCTGAGGCGCGGCGCCATCGCGGCGGCCGAGATCATCAGCCATTACGGCGCTCGCCCCGAGGCCGATCTGCAAGCGCTGATGGCGGAAAAATTGGGCTAGGCCCGGCAAAGCGTCATGTTCGAACGCGACGCCATTGTGCTCGGGGCAGGAGCTGCCGGGCTGTTCTGCGCGGCCGAAGCGGGCAAGCGCGGGCGCCGGGTGCTGGTGCTCGACCATGCCGATGCGCCGGGCAAGAAAATCCTGATTTCGGGCGGCGGACGTTGCAATTTCACCAATACCGGCACTGTGCCTGAGCGTTTCCTTTCCGCCAATGCGCATTTCGCGCGCTCGGCGCTCAGCCGTTACACGCCTGCCGATTTCATCGCGCTGGTCGATCGTTACCGCATCGCGTGGCACGAGAAGACGCTCGGCCAGCTGTTCTGCGACGGTTCGGCGCGGCAGATTGTCGCGATGCTGATGGACGAGGTCGAGCACGGCGGCGGGGAAGTGCGCTGCGGGCACGGGATTACCGGCGTCACCCATGCCGATGGCCGCTTTACCGTCACCACCGATCAGGGCAGTTTCACCGCGCCCGCGCTGGTGATCGCGACGGGCGGGCCGAGCATCCCGAAGATGGGCGCGACCGGCTTTGCCTATGATCTGGCGCGGCAATTCGGGCTGAAAGTGGTCGAGCCGCGGCCCGCGCTGGTCCCTCTGACCTTGAGCAATGAGGATGCGCTGTTCCGCGAGCTTTCAGGCGTTGCAAGCGATGTGACCGCCAGCGCCGGGGGCGCCGCTTTCCGCGAGGCGGCACTGCTCACACACCGCGGCCTGTCGGGTCCGGCGATCCTCCAAGCCTCCTCCTATTGGCGCCATGGCGCGGCGCTCGAAATCGATTTCCTTCCCGATGCTGGCGAGGATTGCCTGATTGCCGCCAAGGCGGAAGCGCCCAAAGCGAGCGTGTCGACGGTTCTGCGCGCGCACATGCCGCAACGCCTCGCGACCGCGCTGGCCGAGCGGCTTGAGGCGGACCGCCCGCTTGCTGACACGCGTGACAAGGATTTGCGCGCGCTCGCCGCGCGCCTCAAGCGCTGGCAATTCTATCCCGACGGCACCGAAGGCTTCGCCAAGGCCGAAGTGACCGCTGGCGGGATTTCCACCGCCGAACTTTCGTCCAAGACGATGGAAGCAAAGAAAGTGCCGGGCCTTTACGCAATCGGCGAAGCGGTGGACGTGACGGGATGGCTGGGCGGCTACAATTTCCAGTGGGCCTGGGCGAGCGGCTTTGCGGCGGGAGAGAGCCTTTAGCCCCGCGCAATCTCGCGCCAGCCGATATCGCTGCGATAGAAGCCGCTGGGGTAGTCCACTTTCGCGACGGCTGCATAGGCGGCCTCCTGCGCAGCTTTCGTATCCGCGCCGCTGGCTGTCACATTGAGGACGCGCCCGCCATTGGCGCGCAATACGCCAGCTTCATCCAGCATGGTGCCCGCGTGGAACACCACCGCGCCGCCGCTTTCGGCACCGCGCAAATCTATCGCGCCGCCTTTCTCGGGCGCTTCGGGATAGCCGTTCGCCGCCATCACCACGGTCAGCGCGGTTGCATCGTCAAATTCCGTTTCGGGCATGTCGGCCAGCCGGCCGTCAGCACAGGCGAGCAGATATTCGGCCAGATCGCTTTCGAGCCGCATCATCAGCACCTGACATTCCGGATCGCCAAAGCGCGCATTGTATTCGACCAGCCTTGGCCCATCTTCGGTCAGCATCAGCCCGGCATAGAGCACGCCCGAATACGGCATGCCTTCCGCTGCGAGCTGACGCACGGTGGGCGCGATGATGCGCTCCATCGCCTCCTTGAGCAGCTCCGGCGTCAAGACGCGCGCGGGGGAATAGGCGCCCATGCCGCCGGTGTTGGGCCCGGTGTCGCCATCGCCCACGCGCTTGTGATCCTGCGCGGTGCCGAAAAGCCGCATCGTGCTGCCATCGGTGAGGACGAACAGGCTCGCCTCCTCGCCGTGCATGAACTCCTCGATCACGATCTCTGCCCCTGCCGCGCCGAAAGCGCCGCCGAACATGTCCTCAAGCGCTTCGTGCGCATGCGCTTCGCTTTCAGCGATGACCACGCCCTTGCCCGCCGCGAGGCCGTCGGCCTTGAGCACGAAAGGCGGCGCGAAAGTGGCCAGCGCCTGCTTCGCCTGCGCCAGCGAAGTGCAGCGGACATAGGCGGCAGTGGGGATATTCGCGCGGTCGCACAGCGCCTTGGTGAAGCCTTTCGAGCCTTCGAGCTGCGCAGCGGCCTGCGACGGGCCGAACACAGGGAAGCCCTCGGCGCGCAGGCTGTCCGCCAGCCCATCGACCAGCGGCGCTTCGGGGCCGATCACGACCAGCCCGATCGCCTCATCCTGGCAGAACGCCGCCACTGCGCCGTGGTCCTTCGCGTCGAGCGCCACGAGCGAGGCGAGCCGCGCCATCCCCGGATTTCCCGGAGCAGCAAACAGCTTTCCGCCCGCTTTGGCTATTGCGCCTGATTGCGCGAGCTTCCACACCAGTGCATGCTCGCGACCGCCCGATCCCAGCACAAGGATATTCATGGATAATTCCAGTTCTTCTTCAGATGATGACGACATTGCGCCGCTCGTAGCCAAGCAGCGCAGCGGGGACAATTCCCAGCCTTTCACGATCACCGCAATATCGAACGCCTTGAAGCGCGCGGTGGAGGACCAATTCGGCCATGTGAAGCTGCGCGGCGAGCTCTCGGGCGTGAAGCGCGCGGCTTCGGGCCATCTTTACTGCTGCCTCAAGGACGAAGGCGCGGTGATCGACGGGGTGATGTGGCGCACCGGCGCCGCGCGGCTTTCGTTCCAGCCCGAGGACGGGATCGAAGTGATCGCGACGGGCAAGCTGACGACCTATGCGGGCCGTTCGAAATACCAGATCGTGATCGACAGCATGGAAATCGCCGGCGAAGGCGCGCTGCTTGCGCTGCTCGAGAAAACGCGGGCCCGGCTGGCAGCCGAAGGCCTGTTTGCACAGGAAAGGAAGCGCCGCCTGCCTTTCGCGCCGCGCGTGATCGGGGTGGTGACTTCACCCACGGGCGCGGTGATTCGCGATATTCTGCACCGGCTGCATGATCGGTTTCCCACACATGTGCTGGTCTGGCCGGTGCTGGTGCAAGGACAGGGCGCGGCCGAGCAGGTGGCGCAGGCGATACGCGGTTTTGGCGCAATGGCGGCAGGCGGAGCGGTTCCGCGCCCCGATCTGCTCATTGTCGCGCGCGGCGGCGGCGCGATCGAGGATTTGTGGGCTTTCAACGAGGAGGCGGTGGTGCGCGCCATTGCCGAAAGCCCGATCCCGGTGATCAGCGCGGTAGGGCATGAAACCGATACCACGCTTGCCGACTTTGCAGCGGATATGCGCGCGCCGACGCCCACGGCGGCAGCGGAAATCGCGGTGCCTGTGAAGCGCGAGATTGCCGCCACGCTCGATGAGTTTGCCCTCCGGCAAGGGCGCGCGATCATGCGGCCGGTCACTCTGGGCCGTGAGCGGCTTGCGGCGCGGGCGCAGCGCATGCCGGCCCCTGCGCAATTATTGCAGACGCCAACCCAGCGGCTCGACGATCTCGGCGAGCGGCTGCGGCGCGGCCTGCTTGACCGCGCGGGGCGCGGGCGCGAGCAGCTTGCCAAGCTGCGGCTAGCGCCTGCCAGCTTGCAGCGATCCCTGCGCGATGCGGAACGCAAACTCGCCGCAGCACGGCTCGAATCCAGTCTGGTCACACGCCCGATCGCCGAACAGCGCCGGAAGCTGACCGGTCTGGCGCGGCTGATGGAGCAATTGCATCCTGAGCGGCCCTTGAGCCGAGGGTATGCCATTGTGCGCGATGGCGCGGGCAAGGCGCTGACTACAGCGGCGACGGCGCGCCGCGAGGCGACACTGGCGATCCAGTTCGCCGATGGCACGGTGGAGACCGGCACGTCAGGCGCGTGGCCGCCTGTCAATCACGCGCCAAAGCGCAAACCCACGGTAAAAGGGCCCGACAGCGGCCAGCCGAAATTGCTTTGAGCGCCCGGCCTTGTTACTTTATGACCCATGTTGATGACTTCCGATAATGCCGCCACCGTGATCTACGGACCCAGCAGCTTCCGCGTCGTGCGGCCGGGCCATTTCGTCGTCTGCGCGGTCAGCGGGGTGCACATCCCGCTTGAAGAGCTCATTTATTGGAGCGTTGACCGGCAGGAACCCTATGCGAGCGCGCAACTGGCCACGCGCCGCGCGCTCGAAGCCCTGTGAGCGGCAAGGCCGGGCTCCTCCCGGGCCTGTTAGCCCGAAATTCCCGCGCGCTACCTGCAGCCGCCCTGCTGGCACTTGCAGGGTGCATCCCGGCGAGCGGCAGGGAAGCGGGCGAAATGGTCGTCTCGGCGCCGGTTGAGAGCCTGCCGCCTCCCGCCTCCGAGGTTCCCGTTCCGGCCCCTTCTCCACCTGCTCCGGCTGAACCGGCGCGCTTCATCTATTCCGGCGCGTTGACGCAAGGCGGCTGGCTTCGCGGACAAGTGCCGCAGGGTACGATTTCGGCGCGGCTCGGTGATCAGGAACTCGCGTTCGATGCGCAGGGAAATTTCTTTGCGGCATTCGACCGCGATGCCGGGCCGACAACGCAGCTTGTCGCCACGCTCGCAGAAGGGCGCACGCATAGCGAAGACATCGCCATACTACCGCGCGAGTGGCGGATTGAGCACGTCAACGCCGCGCTCCGGCCGAGCGGCAGCAGCAACGAGGCCTTTCTCCAGCGCCGCCTGCCTGAACTCGAACGCATCGCGGCCGCCCGCGCGCTTGAAACCGGCGCGCAAGGATGGCGCGAGCGCTTCATCCGGCCGGCCACGGGGCGCTATTCGGGCTTCTTCGGCGCGCAGCGTGTCTACCGCGGCGAGCCCGGCGCGTACCATTCGGGCCTCGATATAGCGGGCGGTGCGGGTGGCCTCGTCATTGCGCCCGCGTCAGGCATTGTTGTGCTGTCAAGCGAAGTGCCGTTTACGCTCGAGGGCTATCTGCTGATCATCGATCACGGGCAGGGGCTCAATTCGGCTTTCCTGCATCTCTCGCGGATCGATGTGCGCGAAGGCGAGGCGGTGCGGCAGGGCCAGCCGATTGGCCTTATCGGCGCGACAGGGCGGGTATCGGGGCCGCATCTGCACTGGGGCCTCAAATGGCGCGATACGCGGCTCGACCCGCTGCTCTTCCTCGACCCCGCCTCCTGAAGCGGTGCGTCCGCGCAAGCTTCTTGCCGTTGCGCTTCTCGCCCTCGCCCTCGCGCCGGGCACTTTCCTGCGCGATCCGCCGCCTGGGCGTGGCCTTGGCGATTTCTCGCTAACTGCGCTGCGCGCGCAGACACCCGCGCACTGGCCCGAAGGTCTCACTGTGGAAGGCGCGTGGCACATGGAAAGTGCCAATCGCCGGTTTGGCGGGCTTTCGGCAATGGCGCTCGAATCCGGTGCAAGCTTCCTCGCCTGGTCCGACCGGGGCGATCTGGCGCGCTTGCCGCTGCCGGGAAGCCGGGGCACGGGCCAGTTTCTGGACCTTCCTCCCGCGCGCCAACTGACCGAGGGGCAGGATATCGAATCGGTGGTGTTCGATGTCGAAAGCGGCACGATGTGGATGGGCCATGAAACGCCCAATGTGATCCGCCGCCTTGATGCCGATGGATCGTCGCATATTCTTGCGGTGCCCGAAATGCTCGACTGGGGCACGAATGCCGGGGCCGAGGCGATGGTGCGCCTGCCCGATGGCCGCTTCCTCGCGCTTGCCGAAAGGCGCTTGCAGGGCGCGCTGTTTGCAGGGGACCCAATATTGCATCGCAAGCCGCTCTTGTTCCCGCTCGATCGCCCTGCCGGTTGGCGGCCGACCGATGCCGCCGTTTTGCCCGATGGGCGCGTGCTGGTGCTGCTGCGCAAGGTCGAGGCGCGCTGGCCGCCGTTCCGCGCAATGCTGGCGCTGGCCGATCCGGCAGAAATTGCCAAAGGCAAGCCTTGGCCGATTACGCCATTTGCCGAGCTGGACCTACCGGGCCTCGCCGACAATTACGAAGCGCTTGCGGTGGAGCAAGCCGCGGATGGCGCGCTGACCCTCTGGATCCTGTCCGACGACAACCTCTCGGCATTTCAGCGCACCCTATTGCTGCGGCTGCGCTGGGAACAGGGCGCAGAAACGCAAACGGCGCGCAAGGATTGATCCCCGCGCGCCGTTTGCAGCGTCAAATAGCGAAGGCAATCAGGCCGCTTCGGCGCCCTTCTTCAGCTCGCGCTTCACCTTGAGCGCGCGCGGGGACAGCTTGGCGTCCGAGGTCTTGAGCAGCCAGTTGTCGAGCCCGCCATTGTGCTCCACCGAGCGCAGGCCATGCGTCGAAACGCGGAATTTGAACGCGCGGTCCAGCTTTTCCGACAACAGCGTGACATTCTGCAGATTGGGCAGAAAAACGCGCTTGGTCTTGTTGTTGGCATGGCTCACATTGTGGCCAACCTGACGGCCTTTGCCGGTCAATTCGCAGATACGCGACATGATAACTCTCATCTGTTCAAATGGCGGGCCACCCGCATCGCCGCAGGCACTCTGCAACGAGCGCGTTGGCCGGCATGGTCCCGGGAAGCGGGGCGCATAGCTGGCACTGCATGGATCGTCAAGTTGGAACGATAGTGCCTTGCCGTGCATTAGCACTGTTACACGACGCACCGGCGAGCGGAGGGCGAATGTGTAGTCATTGGAGTACAAATATGAAGAAGCTTATTGCCGCGACCATTCTTGCCACAACAACTCTTGGCCTTGCAGCCTGCGATGTCGACCAGACCGAAGAAGGCGAAATGCCTGAGGTTTCCGTCGAAGGTGGAAATATGCCCGAGTTTGACGTGGAAACCGCCGACGTTGATATAGGCACCGAAGAAACCACCGTCGAGGTACCGACGCTGGATGTGGAAATGCCTGATGACGCCGAAGGCGAGCCGGTTACCGGTAGCGAATAACACTTCATTTCCAACGGGTTCGAGGCACGCCTTATGACCTCCGGAACATTCCGGAGCTTCATGGGGCGTGCCCTCACTTTGGCGCGCGAAGCGGCGGAGCTTGGCGAGGTGCCCGTTGGCGCGCTTATCGTCCATCGCGGCAAGATAATCGCTCAGGCACATAATTCCCCGCGCGCTGATCACGATCCCACGGCCCATGCCGAAATCCTCGCGATTCGCCGCGCGGCGCGGGTGCTGGGTGATGAGCGATTGACCGGGTGCGACCTGTGGGTGACCCTGGAACCCTGCGCGATGTGCGCAGGCGCAATCAGCCATGCGCGGATCGCACGGCTTTATTACGCGGCGAGCGATCCAAAGGGCGGCGCGGTGGAGCACGGCGCAAGGGTTTTTGCACAGGCGCAGTGTCTGCATGTGCCTGAAGTGTATTCGGGCATGGGCGAGGCTGAGGCGGCGGAGTTGTTGAGGGTGTTTTTCACAGAGCGGCGGTGAGGCGATGCACGTTCTGCATCCCTCACAGCCCCCGCCAAATCCGCACCTCATCTTCGTTGTCCGGCCCGAACCGACCACGGTCACACCGCACCGGCATGAAATCGCGCCCGTAGCACAGCCGCATTTCCTGCAGCCAGCCACGTTCGTTCACCTTCAGCCCGATATGCTCGACTTCCCAATAGGGGTTGGCATCGGCAAAGGCGGTGCGAATATCGCCTGTGGTGAGGCCTTCGCGGCGTGACAGCCGGTCAAAATCGGGCCAGCGCAGCGAATTCCACAAGATGCGGGTGATGCGCAGATAGGTATCGGGATTGCGCGCCATGCAGGATCCGTGCTTTTCCCATTGCCGCGCAATCAGGCTTGTCGACGGCATCAAGCAAAGACTCTTGTTGACTTCACTCCCCTGCGGCGCGCGGCTTGCCGGGCACCACTGCGGCCAGTTGCCGCGCGCGCCCTGCGGCCACAGGCCGTGGACGATGAAGCCGAACCGCCCCTCGCGCCCCGAACATTGGCGGACATGGAGCGCCTCGCCCTCGCGCGGGCGACAGAATTCCGGGCTCCAGCTTAGAGCAAGCGTATAGCCGGTGACGGGCATCTGCCGGGTTTCGCCATCCTGCCGGATATCGGGCAGAGTGACGCGGGTAGTGGGCACACGACATTGATAGGCCTGCGCGCTCGCAGCTGCGGGCAAGACGATGAGCAGCGCGCCCACTGCGATTCTATTCGAAAGCCTTTGCAGGCCCATGCGCCCCCTCCCTGAACCAGTAGCGTGCGGGCGCAGTATAGAGATACATGACCGCGAGAAAACCGGCGAGGACGCTGACCACCAGCGGCCGATCGATAACGCCCTCCGACCACAGCAATTGTCCTTGGGGGATCAGCTGGGGCAGACTGAGCCAAGCCATGCCAGTGACAAGCACGCGGGCGATCCTGCTCGCAAAGGCCCAGACGGCGATCACAGGAATAAGGACAATCGTGAAGCGCGCGCTCACCGCGACAATCGCGCCGTCGCGGCTCCACTCACGGCCCGTCCAATAGCCGAGAAGCGCCTGCGTCTGCGCGATGTCCGAGAGGCCTTGGGCGCAATTCCAGACGCCGATGGCGAGGAAAACCAGGGCGAAGAAGTGCACTTCGCGCGGCCTCGGACCGCTTGCCAGTTTCATGGTGTCAGTTTCATCGCGGCAGTTTCACAGCGGCGTGAAATCCAGCCCGATATCGGCCGCCGGCGCGCTTTGCGTTAGGCGGCCGACCGAGACGTAATTGACGCCCGTCGCGGCCTTGGCCTTGATCGTTGCCAGCGTGATCCCGCCCGAAGCCTCGGTGGGCACGCGCCCGGCGACCAGCGCCACCGCTTCGCGCAAAGTGTCCGCGTCCATATTGTCGAGCAGCAGCCGCGTCGCGCCTGCCGCCAGCGCCGCTTCGATCTGGTCGATCCGGTCCACCTCGCAGATGATGTCCTTGACGCCTGCCGCGCGCGCTCGGCGCACGGCCTCGCCCACGCTGCCTGCGACAAGGATATGATTGTCCTTGATCATGGCGGCATCCCAAAGGCCCATGCGATGATTGCTGCCGCCGCCCATGCGCACGGCGTATTTTTCAAGATGCCTGAGGCCGGGAATGGTCTTGCGCGTATCGAGCAGCGTGCAATCTGGGTTGTCTATCGCATCGACATATTCGCGGACCATGGTGGCAATGCCCGAAAGGTGCTGCACGATGTTCAATGCACTGCGTTCGGCGGTGAGCATGGCGCGCGCATTGCCGGTGAGGCGC
>DAIQNS010000015.1:0-4977 GCA_036788315.1 Alteraurantiacibacter sp.
GCCATAGCGCTCGACCAGATCGCCTTCGGGCGAGCGGGCGATTTTCCCGCGAGCGATCACATGCAGAAGAATGGCTCAGGCCCAGACATGGCGGCTGCGCTCAGGCTGTGCCTGTGGCAATCTTCTCGCCATCATCGCCAAAGCCCCACATCCGTTCCAGATTGTAGAAGCTGCGCACTTCGGGGCGGAACAGATGCACAACGACATCGCCTGCATCGATCAGCACCCAGTCGGCGGTCGGCAGACCTTCGATACGCGGCGAAGGCTCGCCCATGGATTTGATCTTTTCGGACAATTTCTGCGCCATCGCCGCGACCTGCCGCGTCGATCGGCCCGAGGCCACAATCATGAAATCGGCAATCGAGCTTTTGCCTTCGAGCGGGATCGAGACCAGTTCCTGTGCCTGATCATCTTCAAGCTGTTCGACGATGCATGCGTGCAGTGCATCGGGGGTGAGTTGTGTAGGTGTATCAGTCATGGTGGAAATTGCGGGGGATGCGGCGCTGTTCTGGCCAGAGCTGGCTTGGGTCATCGCGGATTGTGTCATCACCAGCAATCGAACTCCTCAAATCGGACATCTTACAGGACATATGGGGCTGCGCGCCGCTCATGCCAGCGCGCCTGACTGTTCAATCCTTGCCTGATAGGACTTTGCAGGATTGTCCTCGCAGAGGGCTTCATCAAGCGCCTCGATGAGGGAATGCGTCACTTCATCCCGGAGCGGCGGTTCAGCGAAACCTTCGCTGTAAACCTCAGCCCAAAGAGGATCCATTCGGCGAATTGCAGAGGCCGAGCGCGGATCAGGGTCGAAACGCAATTCTATCAGCGCAGGTGCGCTCCATTTGCCCCGGTTACGAAAGCGGGCAGCAGACAACCGGTAATGCCGCAGCCAGGCCATTGCGGGGCTCGCAAGGGCAGCATCGTCATACCCCGGCCGCGCGATCACCGCAATCGGCATTTCGCGCGCAATTGCCCGCCACTGCTTCCATAAGTGAAACTGCGCAAGATTATCGGCCCCCATCATCCAGACAAAGCGGCGCAGCGGATAGCGGCGCTTCAAGGCGCGCAGCGTGTCGAGCGTGTAGCGCGTGCCGAGCAGAGTTTCGATCGCGGTGACGCGAATGGGCGCATTACGGCTCACCTTGCGGGCCGAACGAACGCGCGCATGCAAGGGCGCCATGCCGCGCTGCGGCTTCAGCGGGTTGCCGGGCGAAACCATCCACCAGACTTCCTTCAGCCCCAGCGCCTTCAGCGTGAACAGCGAGATGCGCCGGTGCCCCTGGTGCGCGGGATTGAAACTGCCGCCAAGAAGGCCCGTTATCGCCGCGCGCCGCGCCGGAGCCTGGCGCCGCGCGGACTTGCGGGCAGAACGAGGAATCAAGGGCGCGCCTGGCCCGTCCCGTGGACTTGCCATTTGTACGTGGTGAGGCCTTCGAGCGCGACCGGGCCGCGCGCGTGCAAGCGGCCGGTGGCAATGCCGATTTCCGCACCGAGGCCAAATTCCCCGCCATCGGCGAACTGGCTCGAGGCATTGTGCATCACGATCGCGCTGTCGACTTCGTCGAGGAAACGGCTCGCTGTGGCATCGTCTGCAGTGATGATCGCATCGGTATGGCCCGAGGAGTGGCGCGCGATATGGGCGAGCGCGGCGTCCAGCCCATCGACCACCGCGACCGAGAGCACCGCTTCGAGATATTCGGTGTCCCAGTCATTCGCGCTTGCGGGCACGATGCGCTTGTCGAGCGCATGCGCGCGTGCATCGCCGCGCACTTCGCAGCCGGCATCAATCAGCGCGCCGAGCACGGCCGGGCTGTCGGGGAAACGCGCATCGAGCAGCAAGGTCTCCATCGCGCCGCAAATGCCCGTGCGGCGCATCTTGGCATTGAGCGTGACCGCGCGCGCCATCGCGGGATCGGCGGCCTCGTGGACATAGGTATGGCAAATGCCGTCGAGATGCGCGAGCACAGGCACGCGCGCATCGTTTTGCACGCGCGCGACAAGCCCTTTGCCCCCGCGCGGCACGATCATGTCGATCAGCCCGGCAGCCTTAAGCATTGCGCCGACCGCCTCGCGGTCCTGCGTGGGGATGAGCTGCACCGCTTCCTCGGGCACGCCGGCTTTGGCCAGACCGGCACTGAAAGCGGCATGAATTGCGCGGTTCGAATGCACCGCTTCGCTGCCGCCGCGCAGCAAGGCCGCATTGCCCGAGCGCAAGCACAGCGCGGCTGCATCTGCGGTCACATTGGGGCGGCTTTCGTAAATGATCCCGATCAGCCCGATCGGCACGCGGCGGCGCACCAGTTCGAGGCCCGAGGGGGCGGTGCTCTGGTCAATCACTTCGCCCACCGGATCGGGCAGGCTGGCGACCTGTTCGATCGCACAGGCAATGCCTTCGAGCCGCGCATCATCGAGCCGCAAGCGGTCGAGCATTGCGCCCGAAAGGCCATTTGCTTCGCCTGCTGCAATGTCCTTCGCATTGGCGGCAAGGACGCTTGCGGCGTCTGCACGAATTGCGGCGGCGGCGGCGCGCAAGGCTGCAGCCTTCTGGGCATCGCCAAGGCGGGCAAGCGTGCGCTGTGCGGCGCGGCCAGCCTCGGCAAGCTGCGCAATCAGGCGCTCGGCTGAAGGCTCGCTGGCGGGCATGATGGAAGCATTCTGTGTCATGAGGCGGCGCTCTACCATCGCCAATGGCGCTTGTCAGGCCGATTCGCAGTGTGGGAACTTGGTGCGGGAACTTGTGCGGGCGCGAGGCATTAAAGCGGATGGCGCGGCGTTCATCTGGCAGCAATCGCACGTTTCGTCCCGCGACTCCTTCCATTCGCCCCATCACACGGGTGCCTGACTCGACGCACCGCTTGTGAACGCTATCGCTCGTCCCCGGACAGGAACCGAATAACGGGGTCGTTTTGGCTATTAACACCGTCGGCGGATTTTGGGACCGCCTGCGGGCTTGGTTTCCGGAGCGTGAGTTTATCATGCGCTCTCAGGGCCAGGTCCGCTTTGTGAAATTTTCAACGAAGCTGCAGATGACGGCGGCGGGCATCGTGTGCGCGCTGGCATTGTTCTGGGCGGCTTCGCTGGCTGTGATGGCATTCAACCAATATCAGGCCAATGCCGAGCGCGCCTCGCTGCTCACCCGTGAAGCCAGCGTGGCAAAGTCCGAAGAGCGTTTCGAAGCTTACCGCGACAAACTGGCCGAGACGACGCAGGATCTGCAGCGCCGACAGGATTACCTTGAGGCGACAATCGAAATGCTGCCCGAAGGGCTTTCCGAAGGTCTTTCCGAAGGTCTGGCCGAAAGCGCCGACGATACGGTCAGCGATTCTTCGCAGGAAGCGGACGAACTGATCGGGATGATTCGCGCCTCCTTCCCCGAAGCCGAAGGGCTGGCGAGAGTCGAAGCGCGTCAGCTCGCTTTTGTCGAGCGGCTCACCCGCTATGCCGATCAGCGCGCGCGCCGGGCCGAACAGGCCATTCGCACGCTTGGCCTCGATCCACGCCGCGTGGTCGAAGCGAACGATGTGGGAATTGGTGGCCCGCTCGAGCAATTGTCCACCGAAGCCGACGGCTCGCTCGATCCGCGCTTCGAGCGGCTCGGCGCAAGCCTTGCGCGGCTTTCCGCGCTCGAACGCGGGCTTGACGGCATTCCGCAGGTCATGCCCGCCGCGCAGGGTTCGATGAGTTCAGGCTTTGGCTATCGCCGCGATCCCTTCACCGGCGGCGCTGCCATGCACAAGGGCCTTGATTTCCGCGCGCCCTATGGCTCGCCCATCTACGCTGCAGCCGACGGCGTTGTCTCGTTTGTTGGCGGCAAATCGGGCTATGGCAAGACGGTCGAGATCAATCACGGATCGGGCATGACCACGCTTTATGCGCATATGTCCGGGTTTGACGCGCGGCCCGGAATGCGCGTATCGGCGGGGCAAATCATCGGCCGGATCGGCAATAGTGGCCGCTCGACCGGTCCGCATCTGCATTTTGAAGTGCACATTAACGGACGCGCGGTGAACCCCCGCCCGTTCCTGGAGACCGCCCCCCATGTTCTCGAAGAAGCCCGAGCAAACCCCGCCCAGAGCCATTCGCATGCCCACTAGCAGCGGCGGATCCTTCTCGGTGATCGGGCCAGACATCACCATTCGCGGCGACATCGAGGCTACTGCGGACCTGCACATAGACGGCAGCGTGACTGGCGACATCAGCTGCGCTTCGCTCGTACAGGGCGAAGGCAGCCATATCGAAGGCGAAATCCGCGCCCAGAAGGCGCGGCTGGCGGGCCATGTGCGCGGCCGCATCGCCGCAGTCGATCTGGTCATTCTGAAAAGCGCACGGATCGACGGCGATGTAAGCTACGATACGCTGACGATCGAACAAGGTGCCACAGTCAACGGTCATTTCGGCCTGCACGGCACCGAACGAGGTGCGACCATCGAGGACGCTGAGTTCGAGGATGACGCCGACCAAGGCGCCGCCAAGAACGACAATCTGTCGCTCGCTGGCTGATCACTGATCACGCCGCGCGCAAGCAAGCCTGTTTTCAGTTGGCCTGTTTTCAGTTGGCCTGTTTTCAGTTGGAGAGGAGAGCGGGGCGGCCCCAAAGCCGTCCCGCTCGATAATGTCCGCGGCTCAACCGGCAGGTGGCGGGCCGCTCTGATCGGTTTCGCCAGCTTCTTCGGCGGCGCGCTTGGCTTCGAGCCATGCTTCCGCTTCGGCTTCCTGTGCCGCCTGCGCTGCGGCCTTGACCGCATCATCGCGTTCCTTGCGCAGTTCCTCGATCAGCTTTTCGCGGTCGTCGCGCGGATCAGCCGCAAGGCTCGGCGTTTCGTCGCTATCGGTTTCAACGGGCGCCTCCTTGTCGGTCCCTGCGCGTTTTGCCGCCTTGGCGACTGCCGCATCAAGTTCACGCTGCGAGCACAAGCCCAGCGTTACCGGATCCTTGGCCTGGATGTTCTGGATGTTCCAATGGCTGCGGTCGCGGAT
>DAIQNS010000015.1:4987-13303 GCA_036788315.1 Alteraurantiacibacter sp.
CATGCGATGCCATCGGGCTTGTCCTGCCGCTTGGAAACCGGCGTGTAGCGCGGTCCCTTGGTGCGGCTCACATCGACCGGCGCCTTCTGCATCTTGAGCGAATAGGCCGGGTCCGCCTGACCGCGGGCAATTTCCTCGTGCGAGAGTTCGCCCGAATGCACCGGATCGCGCCCGGTGTATTTGGAGCTCGCAAGATCATCAGCCATCGCTTGCACTTCAAGGATGTGCAGGCCACAAAACTCGGCGATCTGGTCAAAACCGAGCGCGGTATGATCAATGAGCCAGCTTGCGGTGGCATGAGGCATCAGGGGCGTGGGCTGATCGGCCACAGGCATTTCTCCACTTGGAATAAAAAGGGCCGCCCCTTGCGGGACGGCCGTTGTGGATGAGCATGTAGTCGCTTGTGGCGCGATCGGCAAGCGCAAGCGCGCTTTTCAGGCGCTGGTGGCGATCAGCCTGCCTTGGGGAAGCTCACGGGTGATCGGGGCAAGCCCGGCAAGGAACTGGTCCGCGCTCGCTTCCCAGCTGTAATGGCGCCCGGCCTCGATGCAGTCGCGACGGTCAAAAGTGAGCGCGCGGGCAATGGCATCCTCGAGCTTCTCGGCCATTGCGCCGCTGCCTTCGGTAAGCACATCAAGCGGGCCGGGCACCGGAAAGGCGGCAACCGGCGTTCCGCAGGCGAGCGCTTCGATCATCACCAGGCCGAAGGTATCGGTCTTGCTGGGAAAGACGAACACATCCGCCCCGGCATAACACGCGGCCAGTTCCCCCCCGCCCAGCCGACCAAGAAAATGCGCTGCAGGATATTTCGCCGTCAGCGAAGCCATCGCGGGGCCATCACCCACCACGACCTTCGCGCCCGGATGCCGGTTCCCCAGGAACGCCTCGATGTTCTTCTCGACCGCTATTCGCCCGACATAAAGCTGGATCGGTCGCGGCAATTGCAGAAACAGGTCGGGCGGCGGATGATCGGGCAGGAAAGTGGCGGTATCCACGCCTCTGCTCCAATGGTGCAGCCGGGTGATCCGGTTGGCGCGCAATTGCGCTTGCAATGTCGGTGTTGCCGCCATGGTGCGGATCGCGGGCTGGTGAAACCGGCGCATGATCGGCCAGACAAAACGCGCCGGAATGCCTGCACGGCTTTCCACATAATCGGGGAATTGGGTGTGATAAGCCGTGGTGAAGGGCAAATCATGCGCGAGGCAATAGCTGCGCGCAGCCCAGCCCAGTGGCCCTTCGGTGGCGATATGGATCGAATCGGGAGCAAAAGCGGCAATCCGTCTGCCCACTGCCCGCTTGCCCGCAAGCGCGAGGCGAATTTCGGGATAGGAGGGGCAGGGGAAATTGCGAAACAGATCGGGCGAGATGACGCCAAATTCATGGCCGCGTTGCTGCAACTCGTCGATCACGGTGGTAAGGGTGCGCACCACGCCGTTCATCTGCGGCAGCCAGGCATCCGTGATGAGCGCTATTCGCATCGGCTTCGCCGGCTTACGCCGCGGCCGGAAGCGGCAAGGCGGAGACAGACGCCGTTTCCTGCGCCTCGCGCCGTGCGACTTCCTCAGGCCAGTTGAGGATCTCCATCGTGCCGTCGAAATGCTCGACAAGCGCGTTGCAGCCCTCGACCCAGTCGCC
This sequence comes from Alteraurantiacibacter sp., assembly GCA_036788315.1. GTDB lineage: Bacteria > Pseudomonadota > Alphaproteobacteria > Sphingomonadales > Sphingomonadaceae > Alteraurantiacibacter. The sequence continues at coordinate 6,623 of DAIQNS010000015.1, forward strand.
ATCGTTCCAGTATTCGATCCCGTCGAACATGCGGTGTTCAGCGGTATGGATATGCCCGCAAACCACGCCATCCACGCCGCGCTCACTCGCCGCGCGCGCTACGGTCTCCTCATATTTGCCGATGAATTCGACCGCGTTCTTGACCTTGTGTTTGGCCACTTTGGAAAGCGACCAATAGGGCAGGCCAAGCGCCTTGCGCAGGCTGTTCACCCCGACATTGAGGCCCATCATGAGGTGATAAAGCTTGTCGCCGAGGAAGGCGAGCCAGCGGTGTGACAGCATGACGGCATCGAATTCGTCGCCATGCAGCACCATCAGGCGGCGGCCGTCGGCAGTGTCGTGGAAAGCGGCGCGGCGAATTTCGATGCCGCCAAAATTGAGGCCCGAAAACTGGCGGAACATCTCGTCATGATTGCCGGGGATATAGATGATTCTTGTGCCGCGCTTGGCGCGCTTGAGGATGCGCCAGACGATGTCGTTGTGCTCGGGCGGCCAATAAAATTTCTTCTTGAGCCGCCAGCCATCGATGATGTCGCCCACCAGATACATCGTCTGCGAATCGACCCGGTCGAGGAAGTCGATCAGCAATGCGGCGTTGCAGCCCTTGGTCCCAAGATGAATATCGGAAATCCAGATGGTGCGGTATTTGCGGCGCTTTTCGGGCGGGCTTTCGGGTATCACCGGGGAGTGCCGCTCAAAGGCGGCAATCCGCGCATCGGCACTATTGCCAAGATCGCCGTCGAGATAGTTTCCAAACATCGCCCGCTGTCCTGAATGACTGCCTGTCTGACCTGCGCCTATGAATCCCTTTTGTTACAGGGGATTCACAGTTCAGCGACAGTTCGGGGACATTGTGATGCTCTCAAGACAGTGCCGGGAGGCTTGCGGCGCGCTTCAATCGAGTGTGAGGACAATCTTGCCGATATGCGCGCCCGCTTCCATGCGGGCATGCGCAGCGCCCGCCTGTGCCAGCGGAAAGGTCTGATCCATCAGCGGACTCAGCAGGCCTTCTTCGACAAGCGGCCAGACCTCACGCGCAATCTCGTCGGCCAGCAACCCCTTGAAAGTGTCCGAGCGGGCGCGCAGCGTCGATCCGGTAAGCGTCTGGCGCTTCATCATCAGTTTGAGCACGTTGATCGTTGCCTTCGCGCCGCCCAGCCCCGCAATCGTTACCAGCCGCCCTTCGACCGCGAGACAATCCAGATTGCGCTGCGTGTAATCGCCCGCAACCATGTCGAGAATGACATTCGCGCCCTTGCCGCCGGTCAGTTCGCGCACCCTCTGCGAAAAATCCTCCTCGCGGTAATTGATCGCATGATCCGCGCCCAGTGATTTGGCGGCATCGCATTTGGCCTGGGTCCCGCAAGTGGTGATCACAGTCAGGCCGAACAGCCGGGCAAGCGCAATTGCCATGGTGCCAATGCCCGAAGTGCCGCCATGGACGAGCAGCACCTCGCCATCGCAGGCCGCGCCGCGCTCGAACACATTGTGCCACACGGTAAACAGCGTTTCGGGCAGAGCGGCGGCCTGCGCAAACGGCATATGCGCGGGGACAGGCAGGCAATGTTCGGGCCGGGCAAGGCAATATTGCGCATAGCCGCCCCCGTTTACCAGCGCACATACACTCGCGCCCAGCACAGCATCTTCGACATCCTCGCCGAGCGCCACGATTTCGCCCGCGATCTCCAGCCCGGGCAGCGGCGAGGCGCCTTCGGGCGCGGGATAGTGGCCCGCGCGTTGCAGGCAATCGGGCCGGTTCACGCCTGCTGCTGCGACCTTGATCAGGATCTCGCCCGCTCCGGGCACGGGCACGGGCACCTGGGCAAGCTCGAGGACTTCCGGGCCACCGGGGGCGCTTATCGCGATGGCGTGCATCGCTTGCGGCAAGACATGCGCCAATTCGTCTGGCATCCGATTGTCCACGCTGATCTTTTCCTTGTGCTCATTGCATCACAATTCCGGCGCACTCGAACTTGCGTAGATACAGATAGCATTGACAGCAAGGCATGGCATGACGATGTTACAACCAATGGAAGATGATGACCTTCCCCGTATGCGCAAAGACGCTGCTGGCCAATTGGCCGGCGAAAGCCTCGATACCTATTCGCAGGACGAGTTGATGGCACGCATATCACTGCTCGAAGCTGAAATCGCACGCGTGAAAAAGCATTACGCCAGATCGGCAGATCATCGCAAAGTGGCCGATGCGCTGTTCAGCCCCAGAGAAACCGACTGATGGGCCAATTGCGGCTCCTGGGAAGGCTCGCAATCACGCTTTTGCAGCCCATATCGGCGAGACGCGATAAAGCGCAAGTTTGGGCGAGAGCGGTCGAAACGCTTGTGCCTGAAAACCGATACCAGGGAACCAGATCGCAGGGATGCAGATCGCACGCCGCCCATTCACCACAACCGGCATCATAGCAGCCACCTTCCGCCGCCAAGACAAGCGCCCCGCAAAGGATCCCCATGCCAAGTTTCGCGCAAAATCTCGAAAAGACCCTGCACACCGCTATCCAGCATGCAGTCGATCGCAGCCACGAATACGCAACGCTCGAGCATCTGCTGCTCGCGCTTGTCGACGATCCCGAGGCGATCGAGGTGATGAATGCCTGCGGAGTTGATCTGGATGAGCTGGCGGGCGTCGTTCGGCAGTATCTTGATCAGGAATATCAATCACTTAAGAGTGAAGAACAGGCTGATCCGCAGCCTACAGCCGGGTTCCAGCGCGTCATCCAGCGTGCGATCCTGCATGTGCAATCCTCTGGCAAGGACACGGTGACGGGCGCCAATGTGCTCGTGGCGCTCTTCTCCGAGCGCGATTCCTACGCAGTCTATTTCCTCCAGCAGCAGGATATGAGCCGCCTCGATGCAGTCAGCTTCATCTCGCACGGCATCGGCAAGGGCGGTCGGCAGATCGAAAGCCGCACACCGCAGGGCGCGGAAGAGAACGAGGCCAAAAGCGAAGAGCGTCCCGAGAAGAACAAGAAGGATTCCGCGCTCGACCAGTTCTGCGTCAATCTCAACCAGAAGGCGCTCGACGGGCGGATCGATCCGCTGATCGGCCGCGGCCCCGAAGTCGACCGCACGGTACAGATCCTGTGCCGCCGGTCGAAGAACAACCCACTTTACGTGGGCGATCCGGGCGTGGGCAAGACCGCAATTGCCGAAGGGCTGGCGCGCAAGATCGTCGAAGGCGATGTGCCCGAAGTACTCGAGGAAGCAGTGATCTATTCACTCGACATGGGCGCGCTGCTGGCGGGCACGCGCTATCGCGGCGATTTTGAAGAGCGTTTGAAGCAGGTCGTCTCCGAACTGGAGAAACTGCCCGATGCGGTTCTTTTCATTGATGAAATCCACACCGTGATCGGTGCTGGCGCGACCAGTGGCGGGGCAATGGACGCCTCGAACCTGTTGAAGCCCGCGCTGTCATCGGGCGCGATCCGCTGCATCGGCTCGACCACTTACAAGGAATTCCGCAACCATTTCGAGAAAGACCGCGCGCTGCTGCGCCGGTTCCAGAAGATCGACGTCAACGAGCCGACGATCGAGGACACGATCAAGATCCTCAAGGGCCTGCGCACCGCTTTCGAAGAGCATCACAAGGTGCGCTACACGCCCGATGCCATCAAGACCGCGGTAGAGATGAGCGCGCGCTACATCAACGACCGTAAGCTGCCCGACAAGGCGATCGACGTGATCGACGAAGTGGGCGCGATGCAGATGCTCGTCCCGCCGAGCCGCCGCCGCAAGACGATCACCGCCCGCGAGATCGAGAAAGTCATCGCGACAATGGCGCGCATCCCGGCGAAATCGGTATCGAAGGACGACCGCAAGGCGCTCGGCACGCTCGAGCGCGATCTGAAGCGCGTGGTTTACGGGCAGGACGAGGCAATCCAGCGGCTTTCCACCGCGATGAAGCTCTCGCGCGCAGGCTTGCGCGATGCCGACAAGCCGATCGGCTCGTTCCTGTTCTCGGGCCCGACCGGCGTCGGCAAGACCGAGGTCGCCCGGCAACTCGCGGAAATCATGGGCATCGAACTCAAGCGGTTCGACATGTCGGAATATATGGAGCGGCACTCGGTCAGCCGCCTGATCGGCGCGCCTCCGGGCTATGTCGGCTATGATCAGGGCGGCCTGCTCACCGATGCGATCGACCAGCATCCACATTGCGTGCTGCTGCTCGACGAAATCGAGAAGGCGCATCCCGACCTTTTCAACATCCTGTTGCAGGTGATGGATAATGGCAAGCTGACCGATCATCACGGCAAGACCGTGGATTTCCGCAATGTCGTGCTGATCATGACGACCAATGCCGGCGCGTCCGATGCCGCCAAGCAGAGCATCGGCTTTGGCGCAGGCCAGAAGACCGAGGCGAGCGAAGAGGCGGTGAAGAAGATGTTCACCCCCGAGTTTCGCAACCGGCTCGATGCCATTGTGCCCTTTGCCTATCTCGGCACCGATACCGTCAGCCGCGTGGTCGACAAGTTCATCCTGCAACTCGAATTGCAGCTTGCGGATCAGAATGTGCACATCCAGTTCCACAGCGAAGCGCGCGAATGGCTCGCCGAGCGCGGCTATGACAAGTTGATGGGCGCACGGCCGATGGCGCGCCTCTTGCAGGACAAGGTCAAGCAGCCGCTCGCCGAGGAATTGCTCTTCGGCAAGCTGGCGCAAGGCGGCGAAGTGCATGTGAGCGTACGCGAGGACAAGCTGGCTTTCGAGCTGACCCCCGCCCCGCCCAAGGAAAAGGCCAGGCGCAAGCGGAAAGCCACGGCAAAGAAGGCTCCGCCTGCAGCAAGCGCGGGCGATGCAGGCAATGAGGGATCGGGCGAACAGGATTAGTCTGCAACAGCAACAGCGCGCGGCGGTAGGCACCAGGCTTGCCGCCGCGCCTACCGATTGCCCAACCGGAACGAAAGTGCCCCGCGGCGGCTTTACCCTGTGATGTCCGCCGGCTTTTCCTGGATTGAACCGCACCCGCACGGCATCCGCATTGGCCCGGCCGATTGCTGGATCGATCCCTCCCGGCTCGCGGCGCGCGCGCTCGTCACGCATGGCCATGCCGATCACGCACGCGGCGGCCACGGCCATACAATAGCAACTCCCGAAACGCTCGCGATCATGGAGCTGCGCTACAACACGCGCGAGGGCGCCGTGCCGGTTTCCTATGGCGAGACGATCAAGATCACAGGGGGCGTCAATGCGACATTCCTTCCCGCCGGACACGTGCTGGGCAGCGCGCAAATCCTGCTCGAATATGCCGGTGAGCGCGTGATCGTAACAGGCGATTACAAGCGCCGCGCGGATCCCACATGCCCGCCTTTCGCGGTTACGCCGTGCGACATATTGATCACCGAGGCGACATTTGGCCTCCCGGTTTTCACCCATCCCCCGATTGCCGACGAGATGGCCAAGCTGCTGCTCACACTAGCTGACCATCCCGCGCAATGCGTGCTGGTGGGTGCCTATGCGCTCGGCAAGGCGCAGCGCGTAATTGCCGAACTGCGCGCCGCAGGCCACCACGCGCCGATCTATCTGCACGGCGCGATGGAGAAGATGTGCCGCCTTTATCAGGATTTCGGCGTTGAACTGGGCGAATTGCGGCTGGTTGCCGATCACGCGAAGGAGGACATGCGCGGGGCCATCGTGATTGCCCCGCCAAGCGCGCTGGCCGACCGCTGGAGCCGCCGCTTGCCCGATCCGATCACCGCCATGGCGTCAGGCTGGATGCGGGTGCGTGGGCGGGCGCGGCAGCGCGGGGTCGAATTGCCACTGGTGATCTCCGATCATGCCGACTGGAACGAATTGACGCAGACCATTGAGGAGGTGAACCCTGCGGAGACCTGGATTACCCATGGCCGCGAGGAAGCTCTGCTGCGCTGGCACCAATTGCACCAGCGCAAGGCGCGCGCGCTCGCGATGGTGGGGCGCGAGGACGAGGAGGAGTAGATGCAGCGCTTCGCCGCACTGCTCGATGCGCTGGTCTACACCACAAGCCGCAACCGCAAGCTTGCGCTGATCGCGCAATATCTGCGTGAAACGCCCGATCCCGATCGCGGCTGGGCGCTTGCCTCGCTGACCAGCGGGCTCGATTTTCCCGCCGTCAAATCCTCCGCGATACGCTCTCTCATGCAGGAGCGCGTCGATCCGGTGCTGTGGGCGCTGAGCCGCGATTTCGTGGGCGATACGGCAGAAACCGCAGCTTTCCTGTGGCCTGAACCGCCGCAAGTTGACGTCACAGCGGCATTGTCACTGGGCGAAGTGGTCACAGCTCTGAGCAAGATGACGCGCATCTCGGTCATGGCCGAATTGCCGCGCATGCTTGATACGCTCGATGCTTCGGAGCGCTACGCCCTGCTCAAGCTGGCGACAGGCGGAATGCGCGTGGGCGTGTCGGCGCGGCTTGCCAAGACCGGCTTTGCGCTCGCCTTCGGTGTGGCGGTCGATGAGGTGGAGGAATATTGGCATGCGCTCGCGCCGCCTTATGCCGATCTGTTTGCGTGGGCCGCGAACGGCGCCGCGCCGCCCGACACCGCCAACATGCCGTTGTTCCGTCCATTCATGCTCGCCCATCCGCTCGAGGAGGCCACACTCGATCTGGACGACTATGCTGCCGAGTGGAAATGGGACGGCATCCGCGTGCAATTGGTGCATGTGGCCGGCGAGACGCGGCTCTATTCG
>DAIQNS010000015.1:13313-17861 GCA_036788315.1 Alteraurantiacibacter sp.
AGGGCAGCGCGGCCGGCGGCTCACAGGGCGGCGCGGCGAGTTTCAACGCGCTGCAACAAAGGCTCGGGCGTAAGACCGTATCGAAGAAGATGCTGGCTGAGGCGCCCGCTTTCGTGCGGCTCTACGATGTGCTGATGCTCGAAGGCGCGGATTTGCGCGCGCTTTCGTGGCAGGAGCGGCGCGCGGCGCTCGAAGCGCTGATGCCACGCCTTTCGCCGGAGCATTTCGATCTTTCGCAAATCGTCGAAGCGCGCGATTTTGCGCATCTGATGCAGATCCGCGAGGGGGCGCGCGAAGAGGCGGTCGAGGGCCTAATGCTCAAGCGCCGCGACAGCGCCTATCTCGCCGGGCGGCGCGCGGGGCTGTGGTACAAATGGAAGCGCGATCCGCTGCTGGTCGACTGCGTGCTGATGTATGCGCAGCGCGGCTCGGGCAAGCGCTCGAGCTTCTATTCGGATTACACCTTCGGCTGCTGGGACGGCGACGCCGATGCGGGCGCGGAATTGTTGCCCGTGGGCAAGGCCTATTCGGGGTTCACCGATGCCGAATTGAAGCGGCTTGACCGGCATGTGCGGCAGAACACCGTCAACCGCTTTGGTCCGGTGCGCGAGGTAACGCGCTCACTGGTGTTCGAAGTGGCGTTTGACAGCGTGCACGCGAGCAAGAGGCACAGATCCGGCCTCGCAATGCGCTTCCCGCGCATACACCGGATCAGATGGGACAAGCCCGCGCACGAGGCGGATAAGATCGAGACATTGCGAGGGCTGGTGCGCGACTGATTGTCGCCATCCTCAAGAGCTCGCCAATAGCCCCAAACGGCCCAAAGGGCCGCAAGGGCGACCGCCCGCCCGCAGGTGCCGCGAAGCGCGGCTTCGCGAACAGCACCGAGGACGCTTCGGCGGATGCCGAAGCGTAAAACCAAAGAGTCGCGCGGCGCGACTTTTCAGCCGCGCAATTCGGCCAGATGCCGCTTTGCCAGCTGGCAATAGCGCTCGGTCTGGAATTTGATCTTGGCGATCTGCGCTTCGTCTTGCGTGCGGTAATATTTTGCCGGGCTGCCGATCCAGATTTCGCCCGGGCCGATCATCTTGTTCGGGCTGAGCAGCGCGCCCGCGCCAAGCATGCCGCCTTCGCCAATGCGCGAGCCATCCATCGCGACCGCGCCCATCCCGACAAAGCCGCGATCCGCCACTTGGCAGCCATGCACCACAGCCATATGCCCGATCACGCAATCCTCGCCGATGATTGCGGGCTCGCCGCCCCACATTTCACCATCGCTGTCAGGGCGCGGGCCTTCGACGTGGAACACGCTGCCATCCTGCACATTGCTGCGCGCGCCCACCACGATCCTGTGAATATCCCCGCGCAGGACACAATTGTACCAGACAGACGCCTCGGGCCCGATGGTCACATCGCCGATGATGCGCGCGCCGGGTGCCACAAAGGCGCTTTCGTGGATCTGCGGGACCATGCCTTCGAAAGGCAGGATGGTCGCGCCGGGAAAGCGGGCTGAAAGGTCGGTCACAGGAAATTCCTCCACATCACATAGGGCAGGATCGAGGCGTACTCGTCGGTCCAAGCCTCCTTCGCGGCTGGCGCAGGGTCGTCCCATTCGCCTTGCCCGGTCAATTCCTGCAAGCGCGCAGGCCGCCTGGCAAACAGCGCCCAGTTTGAGGCCATCAGGCCATCGGCCGCGCCATCATCGCGCAGAAGCTGCACGGGAATGCCTCGCTCCTTCGCCAGCCGCGCGATCATTGGCTCAAGATCGATATAGCGGTTTGAGATATGCATCGCCAGCACGCCATCCTCGGAAAGCACGCGCCAATAGGTATCGAAAGCTTCGAGCGTGAGCAGGTGCAGGGGAATGGCGTCAGAAGAGAATGCATCGATCACGAGCATGTCGAAACTTGCGTCGGGCATGGCGGCCAGTTCCAGCCTTGCATCGCCGATCACAACCGGGTCATCGGGCGCGCATTGCGCCAGGAAGCTGAACTCGCCTCTGCGCGAGAGATCGAGCACGACCGGATCGATCTCGAAGAAGGTCCAATGTTGGTCGGGCTGGCGATAGCAGGCAGTGGTGCCTACGCCGAGCCCGACAATGCCGATCCGCGCGCGCGGGCCGAATAGGCGCTCGCTTGCCGAAAGCGCGAGGCCCACGCCGCTGGTCTCCCCATAATAGGAGGTCGGCGCGCGGCTGTTCGGCGCGGCGCGCTGGAGCCCGTGCAGAGTGGTGCCATGATAAAGCGCGCGGTTGCCCTCGGGATCGAGGCGGATGGCATAGGTACCGAAATAGCTGCGCTCGCGCATGCCCTCGAAGCTGGTCTGTAGCTGCGCCATGCCGCCAAGGCCAAGCAGCAGCGCGGCAGTTGCAAGCACGAAAGACCAGCGCCGCATCGCCAGAACAAGCGCGAAACCTATGATCACAAAGAACGCCAGCCACTGCTTCTTGCCAATCTCGCGCGTGTCGACGCTTTCCTGCCACAGCCAGATCGCCCCTGTGAAAACCAGCGTCAGGCACAGCGCCAGCACAAGCCGCACGCGCGCCGGATTGCGAACAAGGCGCGCGAACATCCCGCGCCACATGTCGAGCGGCAACAGCGCAGCGGCGGCGAGAATGAGGAGCGGGTGCTCCCAGGTCCAGTCGAACAGAAGCGGGGCCAGAAGGGCGGTGAAAATGCCGCCCAGCACGCCGCCCGCCGCCATCACCAGATAGAAGCGTGTCAGATGCACCGGCGATGGCCGCGTCTCGTAAAGCCGCGCATGAAGCGCCACGGCGACAACGAACAGCAGGACGAGGCTGGCGAGCGCTGCCAGCATGTTCGCGCGGCCCGCAGCGAACATGGCGACACCGCCATCAAATAGAAGCACAAGCGGCGCGAGTGCCATAAGTGCGCCGGCAATGCCGCGCCTTTCGGCAAAGGCGATCGAAAAGCTCAAGAGATAAAGCCCGAGCGGAATGACCCACAGGAGCGGCATCGCCATGATATCGGTGGTGAGGAAAGTGGTGGTGGAAAGCATGAGGCCCGATGGCACGGCGGACAAGGCGAGCCACAGCGCGATTGTTTTTCTGTCTGGCTTGGCGTCTGGCTCGGTTTGGCCGCTCGCCTCGGGCTGCGCGTCGGCGTGCTGCGTTCCGCGGCGCGCGAACACGGTAAGCGCGGTGAGCGCGATCAGAGCGGCATAGCCCACGCTCCACAGCAGGCTCTGCGCAGCAATCCCCAGCAATGGCTCGGCAAACAGCGGAAAGGCCAAGAGGCCGCCAAGGCTGCCGATATTGCTGGCAGCGTAGAGCGGATAGGGATTGCCTGCCTGCGGATGCGCGGCAAACCAGCGCTGCAGAAGCGGCGCCTGCGCGGAAACGGCGAAGAAAGCAGGGCCGACCGTCAGCAGAAAAAGCCATGGCACCCAGACGGCTTCCCAGCCTTGAGCGGGCGAAGCGAGATCGGCCAGCGCCAGCGGCAAGCTCAGCGCGGCAAGCAGCAGGACGCCCAGATGCACCAGGCCCTGCCGCGCGAGCGGAAATCGCCCGAGCCAATGCGCATAGGCATAGCCGCCAAGCAGCAGTGCCTGATAGACCAGCATGGCGCTGTTCCAGACGTTGGGTGCCCCGCCAAGCTTGGGCAGCGCCATGCGCGCAACCATCGGCTGCACGAGGAAAAGCAGGAAACTGCCCGTGAGGATTGTCAGCGTGAACAGCAGGCGGCCCGAACTAGCCATCGCTGCGCTGGTCCCAATCCTCGCCCATCACAGCGTAGGCGATGATCGTGTCGGAGCCAAACTCGGCACTGGCAAAGTCCAGATCAGGGCGACGCTGCATCGCCAGCCTTTCCATCAGCCCCCAGCTTGCGCGATTTTCACGGACCGTAAGCGCAATGACAAGCGGCGCTGAAAACTGCTCGAAAGCCAAGCGAAGGCAGGCCTGCGCTGCCTCGCGCGCATAGCCTTTCCCCCAGGCATCTTCGCGCAGCCGCCAGCCGATCTCTACTTCGCCCTGCGGTCCGCCCGGCTGGTTCGAACGCTTGAGACCGCAAAAGCCCAGTATTTCGCCCGCCATCTCGCCGCCATCGGCCTGGCGCTCGAGGAGCCAGAAGGTGAAGCCATGCTCGCGCCGGTATCCGCTGATCCGCTCACGCACCTGCGCCTTTCTTGCATCTTCGATCACGCCGCCAAGCCACTGCATGACGGCGGGCGTATTGGTCAGTGCAAAGAAGCGCGGCCAATCCTCCTCGCGCCAATCGCGCAGGATCAAGCGTTCGGTCTCGAGCCGGAACTCAGCCATTGAGAAGGCGCGCGGCCAGCGGCGCGTGATAGGTCAGCACCCCTGTGCATCCCGCACGTTTGAAAGCGATCAGCTTCTCCATCAGCAAGGCTTCACGGTCGCCCACGCCTGCCGCCGCGCCCGCTTCGATCAGGGCGTATTCGCCGCTCACCTGATAGGCGAAAATCGGCACATGAAAGGCCTGTTTCGCGCGCCAGATGATGTCGAGATAGGCGAGGCCGGGCTTGACCATGATACTGTCCGCGCCTTCCTCGATCTCGAGCGCGATT
>DAIQNS010000016.1:0-14706 GCA_036788315.1 Alteraurantiacibacter sp.
GTGCTGTGGATGCCGAGCTGGGGCGGCATGATCAACGGCCTGATGACGTTGAACGGCGCCTGGGACAAGGTCCGCACCGATCCGATCATCCGCATGATGGTGATGGCGCTCGCCTTTTACGGGATGAGCACCTTCGAAGGTCCGATGATGAGCATCAAGGCGGTCAATTCGCTCTCGCATTATACCGACTGGACCATCGGCCATGTGCATTCCGGCGCATTGGGCTGGAACGGTATGATCACCTTTGCCTGCATCTACTTCCTCGTGCCGCGGCTGTGGAACAAGGAGCGCATGTATTCGATGCGGATGATCAACTGGCACTTCTGGCTCGCGACGCTCGGCATCGTTTTCTACGCCGCCAGCATGTGGGTCGCCGGGATCACGCAGGGCCTGATGTGGCGCGAATATGGCGCGGATGGCTATCTGGTGCACTCCTTCATCGACACGGTCGATGCGCTCAAGCCCATGTATGCCGCACGCGCCTTTGGCGGGCTGCTGTATCTCGCAGGCGCAATTGTCATGACTTACAACATCTGGATGACGATTGCCGGCAAGCAGCGCACCGAAGCGCCGATGACGCAGGCCAAACACGATCCGGCCAAGGATCTCCCCCTCACCCCGCAACCGGCCGAATAGGAGGGCCATCAGATGAGCACCGAGAAAGCTCCTGCCCCCAAGGGCCACGCCAGGCTGGAACGCAACATCACATTGATGGCGCTGGCCACTCTTGTCACCGTCGCGATTGGCGGCATCGTCCAGATCACTCCGCTGTTCTATCTCGACAACACGATCGAGAAGGTGGAGGGAATGCGTCCCTACACTCCGCTCGAACAGGCCGGGCGCGACATCTATATCCGTGAAGGGTGCTACACCTGCCACAGCCAGATGATCCGCCCGTTCCGCGACGAAGTTGAACGCTATGGCCCATACAGCCTCGCGGCCGAAAGCATGTACGATCACCCCTTCCAATGGGGCTCGAAGCGCACCGGCCCCGATCTGGCGCGTGTAGGCGACCGCTATTCGGATGCATGGCATGTGCAGCATCTGATCAATCCGCAAAGCGTGGTGCCGCAAAGCATCATGCCACAATACGGCTTCCTGGCGAAAAACGAGCTGAAGATCGCCGATCCTGCCGCAATGCTGACAGCACAGCGCCGGGTGGGCGTACCCTATACCGACCGCGATATCGAAATGGCCGCGACCGACCTCATCGCACAAGCCGATCCCGATGTCCGGCCTGAAGATCTGGTCGAACGCTATCCCAAGGCGCAGGTGCGCGATTTTGACGGCGACCCGACACGCGTCACCGAGATGGATGCGCTGGTCGCCTATCTGCAAATGCTCGGCACGCTCGTCGATGTGAACAGCGCGGCTGCTCAGCAGGAACTGGCCGGGGAGACCGGGCGATGAGCATCTACGACACCCTGCGCCACCTCGCTGACAGCTACGGGCTGGTGATGATCTTCGCGCTCTATCTCGTGCTGTGCACCTGGCATTTCCTGCCCCGTGCCAGCGCCCATGCCGAAGAAGCCAAGCACTCGATTTTCAAGGACGACGATCATGGCGAATGATCCGAAAGAAACCCGCATTGACGAGCCTACCGGCACCGAATTTGTCGGCCACGAATGGGACGGCATCGAAGAACTCAATACCCCGCTGCCGCGCTGGTGGCTGTGGACCTTTTACGCCACCATCGTGTGGGCGCTGGTCTATGTGGTGCTGTATCCAGCATGGCCGCTGGTCAATTCCGCGACGCAAGGCGTGTTGGGCTGGACCAGCCGCGGTCAATTGGCGCAGGAAATGAGCGCCGCCGAAATGGCGCGGCAAGGCGTGCGCGACCAGATCGCCGCAATCGACATCACCAAGCTGCCCGCCAGCCCTGAACTGATGCAAACAGCAGTTGCTGGCGGCGCGGCCGCTTTCAAGGTCAATTGCGTGCAATGCCACGGCGCAGGCGCAGCGGGTTCGCCCGGCTATCCCAATCTCAACGACGATGACTGGATCTGGGGCGGCGATCTTGCCGCGATCGAACACACCTTGCAGCACGGCGTACGCTGGGAAGGATCGAGCCAGACCCGCTTCAGCCTGATGCCGGCCTATGGCGAGATCTTCTCGGAAGCGCAGATCAGCGCGCTGGCAGGCCATGTGCTGTCCTTCACCGGGCGCGGACAAAGCTCGGCCATGGGCGCGGAGCTTTACAACACGCAGTGCGCCGCCTGCCATCAAGCTGGCGGACAAGGCGACCGGACTTTCGGCGCGCCAGCCCTGAACGATGCGATCTGGCTCTATGGCAATAGCGAGGAAGCCGTGCGCAAGCAGATCGCCACGCCAAGCCACGGCGTCATGCCCGGCTGGAAAAACCGGCTCGATCCGGTGACGATCAAGATGCTGGCCGCCTATGTCCATTCGCTGGGCGGCGGCGAAGTTTCGCCCGCGCTGGCAACAGTGCTGGAGGAGGCCGATGGCCAACGCTAGCCCCGCCCTCGACCAGAAGCCGGAGCTTTATGCCAAGCAGAAGGTCGTCCATAACAAGCGCATTGACGGGCCGTTCCGGCGTTTCAAATGGCTGGTTATGGTCGTCACGCTGGCGATCTATTACATCACGCCGTGGATCCGCTGGGACCGGGGCCCATACGCTCCCGATCAGGCGGTGCTCATCGATCTGGCGGGCCGTCGGTTCTACATGTTCGGCATCGAGATCTGGCCGCACGAATTCTATTTCATCGCCGGCTTGCTGGTGATGGCGGGAATCGGGCTATTTCTGGTGACGAGCGCAGTGGGCCGCGCGTGGTGTGGCTATGCCTGTCCGCAAACCGTGTGGACCGATCTGTTCCAGCATATCGACCGCCTGTTTGACGGCGACCGTAACGCCCGCATCCGGCTCGACAACGCGCCATGGGGTCCGGGCAAGATTGCCCGGCGCACTTCCAAATGGAGCGTTTACCTGCTGATCAGCCTGCTGACCGGCGGCGCGTGGATCCTCTACTTCGCCGATGCGCCAACGCTGCTGGCGGCATTCTTCACCGGCGAGGCTGCGCCTGTGGCCTATATCACCGTGGGCGTGCTTACCGCGACGACCTTCGTGCTCGGCGGGTTCATGCGCGAGCAGGTATGCATTTACATGTGCCCCTGGCCGCGCATCCAGACCGCGATGCTCGACGAAAAATCGCTGATCGTCACTTACAAGGACTGGCGCGGCGAGAAGCGCGGCAGCGTCAAGAAGGCCGAGAAGAACCCCGGCGATTACGGCGACTGCGTGGATTGCCTGCAATGCGTGGCGGTGTGCCCGACGGGCATCGACATTCGCGACGGTGCGCAAATCGGCTGCATCACTTGCGGGCTGTGCATCGATGCCTGCGACAAGGTGATGGCCGAGGTCGGCAGGCCGCGCGGCCTGATCGATTATGCAACGCTCGAAGATTGCAAAAGCGAGGCTGCGGGCAATCCGCCCAAGCCTGTCTGGCGCACGCTGCTGCGTCCGCGCACGCTGGTCTACACCGGTGTCTGGGCCGCGATCGGGATGGCGCTCCTCTTCGCGCTCGGGGTGCGTTCGCACACTGGCCTCACTGTCTCGCCCGATCGCAATCCGCCCTATATGCTGATGAAGGACGGATCGGTGCGCAACGCCTACACCGTGCGCCTGCGCAATATGGAAAGCCGTCCGCGCGCGATGGAACTGGCCGTGGAAGGGCTGCCCGGAGGCCTCTTGTGGACCGGCTCGATCGGCCGCGAGGATGCCGCGCCCAGCCAGATCATCGAAGTGCCCGCAGATTCGACCCGCGCGGTTCGGGCTTATGTCCTGGCTCCTGCCGCCACGGCAGGCCAGAACTTCACCTTGAAGCTCACCTCGCTCGATGAACAGCGCGAAAGCGCCACTGCAGAAACACGCTTTGCCACACCAGGAGATACGCAATGAACCGTGAATTCACCGGCCGACACATGGCCGCGGTGCTGGTTGGCGGTCTGGGCATTGTGGTGGTCGTCAATCTGTTCATGGCGACCCATGCCGTCAGCGGATTTGGCGGCGTCATCGTCGATAATTCCTATGTTGCCAGCCAGAAATTCAACGGCTGGCTCGATGAAGCGGAAAAGAGCCGCGCGCTGGGCTGGAAAGCGGATGTTCGCCGCGATGCGCAAGGCCATGTGGAAATCACCAGCACCGGCGTCCCGGAAAATGCCGCACTCTCGGCCATGCTGCGCCGCCCGCTGGGCGAAAAGGAGAGGATCACGCTGGCCTTCACGCCGCTCGGCGAAGGGCGTTACCGTTCCACCGCGCCGGTCAGCGCAGGCCGCTGGACCGTGCGGCTCACGATCACTGCCGAGGAAAGCGTTTGGGCAAGCGAGGGTCCGCTGGGATGAACGCGCCCTTCCGCCCAATCGCTGGAGCAAACAATCTGATCGATACGCGCTTCACCGTGCCGGGAATGCGCTGTGCGGGATGCATCGGCAAGATCGAGCGCGAACTGCCGCGCCGCGAGGGGATCGAAGCGGCCAGAGTCAACTTTTCCGCCAAGCGCGTGGCGATCCGCCATGCAGCAGAACTTGGCGAAGACGATCTGCTTGAAGCGCTGAAATCGCTCGGCTTCGATGCGCATCTCGCCGCCAGCGATCCGCTCGCCCGCGAGGATGGCGAGAGCCGCAGATTGCTGCGCGCGCTTGCGGTTGCAGGCTTTGGCATGATGAACATCATGCTCCTTTCGGTGAGCGTCTGGGCCGGCGCAAGCGGCGCCACGCGCGAACTGTTCCACTGGCTTTCCGCGCTCATCGCCATTCCGGTAATCGCCTATTCGGGCCGACCGTTCTTTGCCTCGGCGTGGATGGCGCTCAGCTATCGCCGCACCAATATGGATGTGCCGATTTCGATCGGCGTGCTGCTGGCCACCGCGCTCAGCCTTTACGAAACCGCGACCGGCGGCACCCATGCCTATTTCGAAAGCGCGGTGATGCTGCTCTTCTTTCTCCTGTGCGGCAGGGCGCTCGATGCCATGATGCGCACGCGCACCCGCGCCGGGATCGGTGCGCTGCTGGGCCGCATGGGCCGTTCCGCCAGCGTGCTGCAAGCCGATGGCTCTACCCGCCGCCTCGCCGCCGAAGCGCTGCAGCCGGGCATGCTGATCCTCGTTGCCGCCGGAGAGGCGCTCGCCGCCGATGGCGTGGTCGAGGACGGGCAAGGCGCCATCGACAATGCCATGCTGACCGGCGAAAGCGCCCCCGAAGCGGTGCGCAGCGACAGCAAGGTCCATGCCGGGTGCGTCAATCTGCACGGCCCCCTGCAAGTGCGCCTGACTGCAGTTGCCGACGATACCGCCATCGCCGAAATCGCGCGTCTGATGGACGAAGCGGGCCAATCGCAAAGCCATTATGTCCGTATCGCAGACCGCGCTTCGCGGCTTTATGCGCCTGCGGTGCATTCGCTTGCCGCGCTTGCCTTTGTCGGCTGGATGCTCGCGGGCGCTGGCTGGCACCAGTCGCTGGTGATCGCGATTGCCGTGCTGATCATCACCTGCCCCTGCGCCATCGGGCTGGCTGTTCCTGCCGCGCAAGTGGTAGCCTCGGGCGCTCTGGCGCGGCGCGGGCTGCTGGTGAAAGATGGCAGCGCGCTCGAACGGCTCGCCGAAGTGGATATTGCCCTGTTCGACAAGACCGGCACGCTGACGCGCGGGAAGCCGCGGCCTGACCTTGCCGGGCTCGACGAAACCAGCCGCGCGATCGCGCTCGGCCTTTCCCAGACGAGCCGCCATCCGCTGAGCAAGGGGCTGGCCGATGCCCTGCTTGCGCTCGGTACTGTGCCTGCCCCGATCACCGGCTTGCGCGAGGAACCGGGTCGCGGCCTGACGGGGACTTGGCAGGGCACACAGGTGGCTCTGGAACGGCCGCAGGATTGCGCGCTGGAGATGGCGAGCACACTGCGTATCGGGGAGCAAAGCTGGACCGTCCCCTTTGCCGATGGCCTCCGCGAGGATGCCAGGGAAACGCTTGGCCTGCTCGCGGCAATGAAACTGGAGAGCCGCATCCTTTCGGGCGACCGGCAGCAATCGGTCGCCCCTGTCGCCCGCGAACTGGGCATTTTTGCCACCGCAGCGGCGAGCCCCAAGGACAAGCTTGCCGCGCTCGAAAGCCTTGCGGCAGTGGGGCGCAAGACCCTTATGGTCGGCGATGGCATCAATGATGGCCCCGCGCTTGCCGCCGCGCACGCCTCGATTGCGCCGGGCACTGCGAGCGATGTCAGCCAGCAGGCTGCCGATGCGGTGTTCATCGGCGAGAAGCTGATGCCCGTGGCCATCGCCGTGAGCGCAGCGCGCCAGACAATGCGCGTCGTGCGCCAGAACTTTGCCTTTGCCATCGGCTATAATGTGCTCGTCGTGCCGCTCGCGCTGATGGGCCTTGTCACGCCGCTGATTGCTGCTGCGGCAATGTCGATCAGCTCGATCATCGTGGTGTTCAATTCGCTGCGGCTCGCGCGCGCGGCCAATGGCGGCGCGGCATGAGCGGGCTTACCCTGCTTATCCCCATTGCGCTGGCGATGGGCGGGCTTGGGCTGCTCATCTTCTTCTGGGCGATGCGCAATGGCCAGTTCGAGGATCTCGACGGCGCGGCCAATCGCATTCTCATCGAAGAGGAGGAGGAGGAGCAATGAGCAATCTTTGGCTCCCGCTTGCCGCGCTCTGCCCGATGATGCTCGGCCCCCTGCCTGGCGAGGAGCAGCAAAGGCATTTCGTGGCGCAGCTGTGCAATGGCGGCGCGATCGTCATTCCGCTGGGCGATGATGCGCCCGAGCTGCCGCCCGAATGCCACCAGAAAGGCTGCCACGCGCGCTGCTCGCGCTCTGACCGCGCCTCACTCGCCCGGCGCTGACCGCGCTGCCTTGGCCTGTTTGAGCGCGAGGAGCCATTGGTCGCGCTCGCGTATTTGCCCGGCCCTGTCGCAGCGGCCGGGGGATTGCGCCAGCTCCTGCGCCGCGCGCGCAATCGCCTCCTCGGGCCAAGGCCGGGCATCCGCGCGCGAGCGGGCAATGCTATGATACAGCGGCGCGAGGCGCGCGGCATAATCGGCAATGCCGCCCGGCGCGTTCAGGTCAATCGTCTGGAATGGCCCCATCAGCGACCATCTGAGGCCGAGGCCAGCGCGCACGGTCCGGTCGATATCCTCGAGCGAGGCAAGCCCCTCGGCATAGAGCGCCCATGCCTCATTGAGCAGCGCGCCCTGCAGCCGGTTGAGCACAAAACCTTCAATCTCGCAGGTAAGCGCAATCGGCTCCTGCCCCACAGCAGTCATGAATTCGCGCAAGGTGGCGATATGCGCGCTGTCCGACCATGGCGCGGGCACGATCTCGACAAGCGGGATCAGATGTGGGGGATTGACCGGATGGACGACGAAAAAGCGCGCCCGGTTGGCCAGATCTTGCGTGAACGCGCTTGCCGGAAATCCCGAGCTTGAGCTGCCGACAAGCGTCTGCGCGCCCATTGCGGCATCGATTTGCGCCGAGACAGCGCGCTTGACCTCGATGGTCTCCAGCACCGATTCCTGCACATAATCGGCGTCCGCGAGAGCTTCGCCTAGAGTGTTGCACACGATCACCTGGCCCGCGTTCTCGGCCGGATCGCCCAGCCCCGCCTCCGCCAACATCGCGAGGTTCGCGGCAATCCGCCCCGGCGCGGCTTCGCGCGTTGCGTGGTCGGCATCGAACACGCGCACCGCAAGGCCCGCTCGTGCAAAAACGCTCGCCCAGCTTGTGCCGATCAGGCCTGCCCCGATGATCGCGACCCGCGCAAACCCGCGCGCACCGCTCACTGCGCGGTCCAGCCGCCGTCGATCACCATGCTTGTGCCGGTCATCATGGCCGAGGCATCCGACGCCAGAAACACCGCCGCGCCCATCAGATCCTCCACCTGCCCCAATCGGCCCAGTTTGATGTTCGCCAGCACGCTCGCCCTGAACGCGGGATCGGCGAGGAAAGGCTGCGTCATCGGCGTTTCGATGAAGGTCGGCGCGATAGTGTTCGAGCGGATGCCATATGGCGCAAGGTCAAGCGCCATCGCCTTGCTCATCCCCTCGAGCGCCCATTTGGAGCCGCAGTAAAGGCTGCGATTGGCCGCGCCGACATGGCCCATTTGCGAGCTGATGTGAATGAGACTGCCGGGCTTGCCAGCGGCGATCAGGCGACGTGCGTAGGCCTGCGCGGTGAAGAAGGCGGCCCGCACATTGAGGCCGAACACGGCATCGAAATCATCGGCCTGGACCTGGTCGAAAGGCATCGGACGATTGGTGCCCGCATTGTTGATAAGAATATCGAAAGCAGGAACACTCTCGAAGAATTGCGCAACCGATCCGCTGTCGAGGACATCGAGCACGCAGACCTCGGCTTCTCCGCCCGATGCGCGGATTTCCGAAGCGCGCGCCGCGATTTCCTCAGCGCTGCGAGCAATGAGGCTGACATGCGCCCCGGCCTGCGCCAGCGCCGCGGCCAGCGCTGCGCCAATGCCGCGCCCCGCTCCGGTTACGAGTGCGCGCTTGCCATCGAGGCGCAGGCTCGGCGTCTGGGGCAATGGGGTCATAAAGGCTCGACCGCGCCCGTATAAGGCACATTGCGACCACCATAGCGGCGCACGCGCACATTCGCCTGCTCGCCATGCCCGGCAAAGCCTTCAAGTGCGCACAAGCGGCTGCAATATTCGCCGATCTGCGCGCTCGCGGCATCGGTTTCGATGCGCTGATAGGTGCAGGTCTTGAGGAATTTGCCTACCCACAGCCCGCCGGTATAGCGCGCCGCTTTCTTCGTGGGCAGCGTATGATTGGTGCCGATCACCTTGTCCCCATAAGCGACATTGGTTCTTGGCCCAAGGAACAGCGCGCCATAATTGGTCATGTTCTCAAGGAAATAATTCGGATCGCGGGTCATCACCTGGACATGTTCGGATGCCAGCCGGTCGGCTTCCCCAAGCATCTCTTCCTCACTGTCGCACACGATCACCTCGCCGTAATCGCGCCATGCCGGAGCTGCCGTGTCCGCCGTCGGCAGGATCATCAGCAGCCGCTCGACTTCGGCCATCGTTTCGCGCGCGAGCTTTTCCGATGTGGTGAGGAGCACCGCGGGCGAATTCACCCCGTGTTCCGCCTGCCCCAGAAGATCGGTCGCGCACAATTCGGCATCCACAGTGTCATCGGCAATGATCAGCGTCTCGGTTGGCCCGGCAAACAGGTCGATGCCCACGCGGCCATAGAGCTGGCGCTTGGCCTCGGCCACAAAGGCATTGCCCGGCCCCACCAGCATGTCGACCGGCGCGAAATCGCCAAAGCCCAGCGCCATTGCGCCGATTGCCTGCACTCCGCCGAGCACAAGGATTTCATCCGCGCCTGCCATATGCATCGCCGCCACGATCGCGGGATGCGCCCCGCCCTTGTATGGCGGCGCAGCAGCCACGATCCGCTTGACGCCCGCAACCTTGGCCGTCAGCACGCTCATATGCGCTGATGCCACCATCGGAAACTTGCCTGCCGGAATATAACAGCCGACCGAATTGACCGGCACGTTCCTGTGCCCGAGGAACACGCCGGGCAGCGTTTCCACTTCGATATCGCGCAAGGCAGCCCGCTGCGCCTCGGCAAATCCGCGCACCTGCTTTTGCGCAAAGCGGATATCGTCAAGATCGCGCGGCGAAACCTGCGCGATTGCATCCTCGATCTGCTCCGGCGTCAGCAGGAAGGAAGGCGGCGACCATTGATCGAACTGCTGCGAAAGCGCGCGCACTGCGGGCTCGCCGCGCTCGTCGATATCGGCAAGGATCGCCTCGACCGTGGCGCGCGTCTTTGCATCGGTTTCATTGCGCTCCGACACCGGAATGCCGGATTTCAATCTGCGGATCATGGCTGGCTCCCTCCTGTGCAATCCGCGCCGCAAAGGCTCCGGATTGCTGGCCTTTGCCAAGGCGATAGGCCCAACCGAGCAATCCGCGGCAAGGCGAATGACGCGCTATCCGCGAGGTGATTACTTACCGCCGCCGTCAGTATGCAAATGACGCTGACCAGTCAGACATTCTCGAACTGTTACCCCGGATACACTTTGCCCTTGTTCGATTGCGGCGCTGGCAAGGCGCATCTTGATTTTTGTCGGCGGCAAGCTCGAGGCCACGCTCGCGCTTATCTATTTCGATCTGGCCATGCGCGAAGAAGAGGCGATCCAGCGGTATGTGCAGCGCCTGAAGCAGACCGCCAAGGCCATAGGCAGGGCGGCGGCCAGCGCGCGGGCAATTATCCCTCGCCGCTATTGAGCCGCTTGAGATAGCTTGTCAGCCGCGTCGCGGGGCGGCCAAGCAGATATTGCAGGACATTGCCATTTCCGCGAAAACCATAGGCATCGTAATGCTTGTTCATCGCGATCATCTGCGTGATGCGGTCTTCGCTGGCACCCGCCGCGCGGGCCTTTTCTGCAAGCGCATCGAGGCTGGTTTGCGCCGCTTCGACTTTCCGGCCTGCCACTGTACTCATCATCTCGGCAATCGCATGGTGGCTTAGGAGGTCTGGCCCGGCAAGCTCGTAGGTCGCGAAATAATGGCGCTCGCTTGCGGCGATGATCGCGCAGGCTTCTGCCAGATCGTTGAGGTCCACCACGCTGAATTCCTGCGCGGGGCTGAAAGGCATGGTGACCACGCCCTTCTCGACGATGCCGCGCCATAGCGGGGTAAAATGCTGCATGTAGCGGCCCGGCTGCACGATCGTGTAATTCAGCCCGGACTCGATCACCTTTTCCTCGGCATCGAGTTTCAGCCGATGATGCCGCACATCGCGGCGGACCGGATGCATGACCGAATAATAGATGAAATGCTCAAGCTTCTCAGCCGTGGCCGCGGCGAGCAGGGCCTCAGTGATTTCCACCTCTTCAGGGTGCATTGGCGGGCCGATGTGCAGCAGCTTTGCAGCGCCCTTCATGGCCGCAATAATCGATTGCGGATCGCGCAGATCGCCCACCGCACATTCACGCACGCCAAGCGCTTCAAGCTCGCCGGCTTGCGCCTGGTCGCGGATGAAGGCGCGCACGGGGATGTCCCTGGCGGTCATGGCCTTGATGATCGCGCGGCCCGTGCGGCCATTGGCGCCGGTGAGAAGGAGGATCTTGTCAGTCATGGGCAGGGCGTCCTTGTTACGCGGTGATGGCATAGGATTGGCGCAGGCAATCGAT
Organism: Alteraurantiacibacter sp.; assembly: GCA_036788315.1. Classification (GTDB taxonomy): domain Bacteria; phylum Pseudomonadota; class Alphaproteobacteria; order Sphingomonadales; family Sphingomonadaceae; genus Alteraurantiacibacter. The sequence continues at coordinate 11,177 of DAIQNS010000016.1, forward strand.
CATGGAGGATTCCATCAAATAATCCTTCTGGAGCCGCGCATCCTGCGCCAAAGAGACGAAGCGCTCGCGCCGGCGGGCCTGCAAGCTCTTGTCCTCTGTTTCCATCATAACCTTGTTTTCCTTGGTCTTTGCCTGAATGAAGGCGACGCACACCTCGCGCCTCTGGCGATCATAAAGGTCAAGCTGGTGATCGAGGTCGGCGCCCTCGTGGAGGATTGCGACGAGCTTTTCCGAGAGATTGAATGCATCGTGGATGCCCCCGTTCATGCCCATTCCGCCCAGCGGATTGTTCACATGCGCTGCATCGCCCGCGAGCAGCACGCGCGCGCCCACACGGTAGGTTTCGGCAACGCGCTGATGGACCTTGTAGAGCGTGCGGTGCTCGATGTCGTAGCGCCCTTGCTTGGGCTGCAGGCGTTGCAGCCGGTCCTCGAGAAAATCATCGGCAAGAAGCGCCTCTGGATGTTCCTCGCCTGAAGTGGGGAATTGCACACGCCACAGATCGACCGTCTTGAGCATCACGCACCATTCCTCGGGATCGGAGACGTAATTGACCCAGCTCAGCTCTTCCATATGGTCCTCGAAAGGGAAGCGCGTGGAGACGACCAGGAACCTCTCGGGATAGGTCAGGCCTTCGAACAGCGTGCCCGAAGCCTGACGAATGCGGCTGTTCGCTCCGTCAGCCGCAATCAGGAAGCTGCCCGGGAGACGGTATTCCTGCTCGCCGTCGAACACGAGCGCTTCGACCTCGTTGCCGTGCTCACGGTAGCCCATCACGCTTGATCCGTAGCGGACTTCGGCATGGGGATATTCGGCAAGCATCTCCACGATCGTGGTGGTCAACTTATACTGTTCGCATTGCAGCCGGTAGGGGTGGCGCGTTTCCTTGCCGAGCCGCCCGAGATTGAATTGCGCGCGCGTGCCGGTATCGCGCTCACGGTATTGGAATTCCCGCACGATCAAGCCCTTGGGAATGATCCGCTCGGTCACATCGAGCGCATCTAGCTGATCGAGCGTTGGCGGGTGAAAGGTCGAGGCGCGCAGATCCTCGGGCAAGGTCTGATCCTTCTCGAACAGGATCACCGGAATGCCATGGCGCGCCAGATAGAGCGCGCAGACACAGCCGACCGGCCCGGCCCCAGCAATCAGCACAGGCGCAACCTCGAGCAAAGGCTTGGTAACGCTCATCTCAAACTCCAGCTATCCCGAAAAAACTTGTCTTCAGCAGCCGCTCGCGCATTTGCCGACTGCCAGACATCCGCCTATTCCAATGGGGCGGGCGTGCTGCGTATGATGGTTCGTCATTATCGCCTACCGAATGTTTTCTTGCCAAAGCGATCAAGGCGGGCAACCTTCTTCCAGAGGCGTCACCGCTTCGGCAAACAGGGCCGGCAAACAGGGAGGTTCAGGATTACCAAAGGAATAGACTCGATCCGATCGATCCAGCGCGGACTTGAAGTTCTGCAGGTCATAAATCGGTCCGGCTCGACCCGGCTGAAGGACATTAGTGCCGCGACGGGCCTGCCCTATCCCACGGTTTGCCGCATCGTCGACACGCTCGATGAAGCGGGCATGATCGAACGCGACAGTTCGCGGCGCAATTATCGTCCGACCGCGCTCGTAAGGACGCTTTCGGTCGGGTTTCAGGAGGACGAATTCCTCGTGACGATTGCCCGCAAGCATATCGAGAGCCTGTGCGCGGATGTGGGCTGGCCGATCACTATCGCGAGCCGCGTCGGCGATCTCATGATGATCCGCGATTCGACGCACAAGCTGACAACGCTCACCTTCAACAATTACGCGCCTGGCTACACGCTGCCGCTGCTCGAATGCTCGGTGGGGAAGGCCTACCTCGCCTTTTGCCCCGAGATCGAGCGCATCAATGTCATCTCGAGCCTCAGCATGCGCGATGACGAGGTCAACCAGTTGGCCAAGCTGCTTCTCTCCGACGACAAGCTGCTCGAGCAAATCCGGCGCGACGGGATTGCGAGCCACGCCTACAACAAATTCACCTCGCACCCGGGCCGCACATCTTCGCTCGCCGTGCCGATCTTTCACGGCGAGAAGCTGGTCGGCACGCTCGGGCTGGTGTTCTTCTCCTCGACCATGACAGTCAGCCAGGCCTTGGAGAAGTACACCGCCAAGATGAAAGCCACCTCGGACGCCATCAGCGAAGAACTCGCCAGCGCTGCTCGGGAACAGAAGGCTTAATCGCCCTCAGGCAATGCGCCCAGAACAAGATTGGGCAGGCGGGCATTGTCCCAGCCCTTCTCCTTGCCGGGATAACCGCCGGTGCGCATGACCACCAGATCGCGCGAGGGCACGATGTAGATCGTCTGGTTGCCGTTCCCGTCGAACAGGAAGAGATCGTCGGCAAGGTAAGGCTCGGAATGATAGGTCATCGCGCTCTGAAGCTCGGGCGGGATGCTGTCGGGGTTGAGCGAGCCGCGCCGCTCAATGTACGGCTGGCCAAGCCATACCCCCAGCCCCGCATAGCGGTTTTGCGGCGTGCCCTCGCGCATCGCATCGACATAGCCTTCGGGCAGCACGCGCGCGCCGTCCCACACCCCGTCGTTGAGCAGCAGCACCGCCAGCCGCAGCCAGCTGTGTGCGGGAAGCAGGATGCAGCAGCCTGAGTGCGCAGTTCCCCCCGGGCGATTGACCCAGATTTCGCCGCCTTCCGCTCCGATAGGTGCAAGCACGTGATTGCCCACATAATCGGCATAGCGCTGGCCGGTCGCCCGCTCGATCAGCGGCGCGACCAGTTCCGAATTGGCATTGGCATATTCGTAGCGCGTGCCCGGCTCGTTAATCAGCGGATATTCCTCGATGATCACCTCGTCATGACGCGGATGCAAATAGGCCCGGGCCAGTGGATCGTCCGGCCCCGAAGGCAGGCCCTGCGCCAGCAGCCCTGTGCGCATATCGAGCAGATGCCGCACCAGAATGCGCGAGCGGCCCGGATCGCCGCGCCATTCGGCAATGAAATCGGCAACGGGCTGATCGAGCGAGGCAATATGCCCCTGCGCAATCGCGCGGCCTATAACGATGGCAGTAAGCGGTTTGGCGAGCGATTTGGCATTGACCAGTCTGCTCGCGTCATAATCGCCGAAGTAATTCTCCGATACGATGGCGCCGTCATGCCAGACGATGAATGTGGAACTGTTCCTCGCCGCTGCATAATCGACCGCAGCCGCCAGCGCATCGGGCGCAATCCCCGCTTGCTCAGGCCTTACTTGCGGAAGCGGCGGCGCTGACTGCGCGCCCGGTACCGGCTCCAGGGTGTCGTATCCGGGCAATCCGCCGCCCGCGAGCTGCGCTGCCTGCTGCTGGTTCCAGCGCTCCATATACAACGCCTCGTCGGCGGCATCGCTCGCCATTGTCGAACAGCCGGCCAGCGCCGCGCACGCCAGCCCGGCGAGCACGCTGCGCCCGCCCGCGCGCCAAAGCCCTGCCCTCATTGCAGCTTTCCTGCATTGCAAATGGAAGCCTTGAAGCGGGCAATCGTCACGCTTTGCCACACGCCGGCG
>DAIQNS010000016.1:14716-17723 GCA_036788315.1 Alteraurantiacibacter sp.
AAAGTGCGCGCTTCGGCCTCGCTGTCCGCTTCGAGCACAACGAGCGAGCCCGCCGCCGCGCCAGCGTCGTCGGACAGCGGGCCAGCGAGCGCGATCTGCGCGTTGTGCGCGCGAAAATGCGCGATGTGCCCCTCGTGATGTTCGCTGCGCAGCGCATCGCTGCCCGGAGCATCGTTCAACATGATGGCATAAAGCATGGCCTGGTCCTTGCTGGCTTTCGCGGCGCGGCGAAGCAATCTCTCATCGGCTGGGCCTACGGGCTATCATTCTTCGCGCAGCCGCAGGAATGTTGAGCTGGAAATTATCCGGCAGCTGATTTTTGAGCGCGCGCCTGCAAGGTGACCGGCGCATCGCCCTCGTGCCATGGCTTATGCTTCACCATGCAGCTTAGGAACAGTTCGCTCGCCAGATGTCGCTTGAGCCAATCACGCAAGCGAGGAAGGTTCTGCGCTGCAAACCAATCGCTTTGTGTTGCGGCAAATTGGCGCACGAAGGGTATGATCGCTGCGTCCGTAAAGCCGGGCATATCGCCTGAAAGCTCTCCGCCTGCGGCAAGGCGGTCTTCGAGCCTTTGCAGGAATTCCAACCCAATCGCGCGATGCTCGGCCGCGTTGCTGCCATGGCGATCGGGATACTTATAGCGGTCGAGCGCGTGCTTGAACGGCCCGTCATTCGCCGCGATCAGGCCATCATCCACCCGTGCGAGCCAGCCCGCCGGATCGCTGCGCGCAAGCGCCCAGTGCATGATATCAAGGCTTTCCTCGATGATCCTGCCACCCTGTATCACAAGCACAGGCACCGTGCCCTTGGGCGACACGGAGAGCATGGCGGCAGGCTTGTCAGACAGCTTCACCTCGCGCAGCTCGCAAACCGTGCCGCTGATCAGCAGGGCCATCCGTGCGCGCATCGCATAGGGGCAACGCCGGAAGCTGTAGAGGATCAGACTATCGCTCATCGCACGGCGGCGCGCCCGCACCTGCTCCTGGTGTCATCTGGCGCGTTCTGCCGATATGTTGCTCGCCGCGCGCCAGAGCCAGCGCTTCCTGCCGCTGACGTTCGCGGTAGCCCTCGCGCTGTTCCTCGCTGCGGTCGTCATAGCAGGCGGGGCAGCTCACGCCTTCTTCGAACTGCGGCGATGCACGCGCCCCCTCATTCACGGGCAGGCGGCAGGCATGGCACTGGACAAAGGAGCCCTGCACCAGCCCGTGTCCCACCGTCACGCGCTGATCGAACACGAAGCATTCGCCTTCCCACGCGCTGTCTTCGGGTGCGATTTTCTCGAGATATTTCAGAATGCCGCCTTTGAGATGAAACACGTTTTCGAGGCCCTCGGACTTGAGGAAAGCGGTCGACTTCTCGCAGCGAATGCCGCCGGTACAGAACATTGCGATCCTCGGCTGCTCGCCCTCGCCCAACAAGGTTTCACGGTTGGCGCGGAACCACGCGGGAAAATCGCGGAAGGTCTGCGTTGCGGGATTGATCGCGCCTGTAAACGTCCCCGTGGCAACCTCGTAATCATTGCGCGTATCGATCACGATCGTCCCCGGCGCACTGATCAGCGCATTCCAGTTTTCCGGCTCGACATAATGGCCCGTGCCCTCGATCGGGTCGATGTCAGGCTCGCCCATGGTGACGATCTCGCGCTTGAGCCGCACTTTCATCCGGTGGAACGGCATGCTCGCGGCGCGCGAATACTTCACTTCAATCGGCGCGCAGCCCGGCATTCTGCGGATATGGGCGAGGACCGCCGTAATGCCTTCGTCAGTTCCGGCAATCGTGCCGTTCACGCCTTCCCTTGCCAATAGCAAAGTCCCCTTCACTCCCGCGCTCTGGCACGCATTGGCAAGCGGACCGCGCAAGGTCGCAGGATCGTCGAGCCGCGCAAAATGGTAGAGCGCGGCAACGCAGACAGGCAAATCAGTGGCGGTCATGATCCGCGCCAGATATCATATGCACCGCGCGGCACAAGCCGGTGTCGCACGCCCCAAATTGGGACAAGCCGCCGCTGCGGCCGCATTTGCCCGGGTGAATCCCCCATTTTGCAGCGCAGCATGGGAGACGGCCTCGGCCTCGCCATCGTGTGCGATCTGGCAGCGCAGCACGCGATGGACATCCGCCTGCTGGCTTGCCGTCACAAAGGAACATCAATTGCTCTTGAATGGGGTGCTGCATAACAGCGAACGGTCGGAAAACGGCCAGTGGCGGAGAGGGAGGGATTCGAACCCTCGGAACCCTATAAGAGCTCAACAGTTTTCGAGACTGCCCCGTTCGACCACTCCGGCACCTCTCCGCACAAGAAGCAACCCAACACGATTTGCGGTCTTTGGGAGCGCGCGCGATAGCCAAAGTGATGCCGCTTGCCAAGGCCTTGCGTTGCGCTGAGCGATTATCGCGGTGAAAAGCACCTTAACGCGGCTTGTTCGCAATTGCACAATGCGTATATTGTCATGATGGACCATGCCGAATTTTATTCCGACCAGGCGGGTCGGACTATCCACGCTCCGCTGCGTGCGCGTACGCGCTTTTCAATCGGTGATGTCGTCCGCCACAGATTGCATGAGTTCCGCGGGGTGATTTTCGATATCGACCCGGTCTTCGCCAACAGCGAGGAATGGTACGAGCAAATCCCTCCCGAAATGCGCCCGCGCAAGGATCAACCCTTTTATCATCTGCTCGCCGAAAGCGAGGACACTTCCTATGTCGCTTATGTCAGCCAGCAGAACCTCGTGATCGATCAAGGGGGCGAACCCATCGACCATCCCAATGTGCCGCAATTGTTCGGTCAGTTCGTCAACGGCCGCTATCTCATGCACCGGCAATTGACGCATTGATCCCGTTGATGTGATCCCAGTGATCTGAGCCGCGTCAGGTCTTGATTTTCCAGCCGCTTTTCAAGACGCGGTAGGTGATAAATCCCAGCACTACATTCAGCAAAAGCGCGCCAATCGCGGCCATCTGCACCGCGCCGGGAGCCTTGCCGATATCGCTTCGGCCAAGGAAGCCGTAG
>DAIQNS010000017.1:0-3583 GCA_036788315.1 Alteraurantiacibacter sp.
CCGCAACGCGCGCGGCGGGGATCATCCCGATCCGGTGCGCGCGGCGGAAATCGTCGCGGCATGCGGCGGCGATGGCATTACCGCGCATCTGCGCGAGGATCGTCGCCATATCCGCGACGAGGATCTGCGCCGGATCCAGGAAGCGACTGATCTGCCGCTCAATCTGGAAATGGCCGCGACCGAGGAAATGCTCGCCATTGCGCTCGCGCACCGGCCGCATGCCGCGTGCATCGTTCCCGAAAAGCGCGAGGAACGCACCACCGAAGGCGGGCTCGATGCAGCGGGCTTGCACAACCAGTTGCAGCCCATCGTCACACGGCTGAAAGATGCCGGGATAAGAGTAAGCCTGTTCATTGCCCCCGAAGCGCGGCAGATCGACGCGGCGCTTCGGCTCGGCGCGCCAGTCGTTGAGTTGCACACGGGCGAATATGCCCATGCTCATCTCGACGGTGATACAGCACGCATCGAAGCTGAACTGCGGCGCCTTTCCGATATGGCCGCGCTGTGTGCCAAAAGCGGGATCGAGCCGCATGCAGGCCACGGCCTGACCTATGAGAATGTCCAGCCGATTGCCGCGATCCCGCAGCTCGCCGAGCTCAATATCGGCCATTATCTGATCGGCGAGGCGGTATTCGTCGGCCTCGAAGCCGCAGTTTTGAAGATGCGCGCGCTGATGGATGATGCCAGATGACAGGCGTCGTTATGGCCCACCCCGCTGCGACTAGGTTCGGCTTTGCCTCACCAAGTCTCGCTGCCCCTCGCGCATGCGGGAAGGGATTTCAGCGCGATATACTCCGCTCCCCCTTGCAGGAGGGGTTGGGGATGCGCCAATGATCATCGGCCTTGGCTCAGACTTGTGCAACATCGAGCGCATCCAGAACTCGCTTGAGCGCTATGGCGAGCGTTTCTGTCAGCGCGTTTTCACCGATGTCGAAAACGCCAAGGCCGCGCGCCGTCCGCACACGATGGCGGGCACCTATGCCAAACGCTTTGCTGCCAAGGAGGCCTTCTCCAAGGCTGTCGGCACAGGCTTCAAACGCGGTGTGTTCATGAAGGATATTGGCGTCGTCAATGCCCCCTCGGGCGCGCCAACGCTTGCGCTGACGGGCGGCGCGAGGGCGCGGCTCGACGAATTGACCCCGGCAGGACATACCATGTTCGTGCATCTCACCCTGACCGATGATCACCCCTGGGCGCAGGCCTTTGTGATCCTTGAGGCCCGCCCCGCATGAGCGAGCATGAAACCCCATCGGGCAGGATCGACTGGTTCGCGGAAATTCGCGGGCTGGTGGTGATGCTGCTCGCGGTGCTGGCGTTCCACACCTTTATTGCCAAGCCATTCTACATTCCGTCAGGCTCGATGATGCCCGGCCTGCTCGTGGGCGACCGGCTAGTGGTGAGCAAATATCCCTATGGCTGGAGCTGGGTGTCCGCGAGCTTCCATGTCCTGCCGCGCGGTGACTGGCGCATTGCCCCCTCCACGCCCGAATATGGCGATATCGTGATCGCGGTCCCGCCCGGCCGCGACGAGGATTACATCAAGCGCGTGGTGGCCTTGCCGGGCGACCGCATCGCTGTCGTCGACGGGGTGATCATCCTCAATGGTCAGGCGGTGCCGCAAGTGGTTCAGCCGCCTGTGCGGATCCGTTCCGATGATCAGAACGCCTGTTTCGATTCGATCGGTTCAGATTACCCCTGCCTCGATGTTTTCGGTGCGTATGCGATCCGGCTGGAGGATGGCAGCATGGTCGTCGAGCCGCCGACTTTCCGCGAGACCTTGCCCAATGGCGCAAGTTATCTGATCATCGACCATCAGAAGAGCGGGCATGACAACATGGCCGAAATCACCGTTCCCGACGGCCATGTCTTTCTGATGGGCGATAACCGCGATCATTCTGCCGACAGCCGCTTCCCCGCCGACGGGTTCAGCAATGGCCTTGGCGGGCCGGTGCCGCTGGAGAATGTCGGCGGGCGCGCGGAATTCATCACCTTCTCGCTCGATGGCCGGGCGAGCTACAATCCGCTCACCTGGTATTCAGCCCTGCGCGGCGAACGTGCGTGGACGAGCCTGCGGCCCGAAATCCGCCAGACGCCCTAGAGCCGGAGAGAGCATGCGCAAATTCCTCTATTTGATTGTTTTTGGCATTTTCCTTGTCGGCGCCGTGCTGGTGGCGCTGCGCCTCTATGGCGAGGAATTGACGCAGGCTGCACTGGTGCCCGACACCGAATTCGTCCCGCAGGATGCGCTGGCGCGCAATGCCTATCAGGATCCCGCAATGTGGTTCAGCCGGCCCGGCCTTGGCGCGACCAATGATGCCGCACGCTGGCAGCCAGCCGAGATGGAGCTCGAGCGCGCAGGCCCGATAGACGCAACTCCGGCACCGCAAGCCCCCACCCCTGCTGCCCTCTCCACGCCAGATAGCGCCGCAACGCCGCCGCCGCCTTTCGCGGTGTTCTTCGTGCATCCCACGAGCTTTCTTGATGGCAGAAGGTGGAACGCGCCGCTCGATCACGCCGAATCGCAGGACCGCGCGCGTCTGCTGGTGCGCGGCATGGCGAGCGCTTTCAATCAGGCGAGCGAAATCTGGGTGCCGCGCTATCGGCAGGCGACTTTCGGCGCATTCCTGACCGATCTGCCCGAGGCCGAGCAGGCCATCGATGCCGCTTACGCCGACATTGCGCAGGCTTTCGATTTCTTCCTTGCCTCGGTCCCCGCTGACCGCCCGATCGTGCTGGCGGGCCATAGCCAGGGCGCGCTGCATGTCATGCGCCTCCTCGAAGAGCGCGTGGCCGGAACCGAACTCGCGAACCGCGTGGCCATGGCCTATCCGATCGGCTGGCCGATCTCGCTCGAACATGATCTGCCCAGGCTGGGCCCGCCCGCCTGCGCCACCGCCGATCAAGCGGGCTGCGTGGTGAGCTGGGCGAGCTTTGCTGAACCGGCCGATCCGGGCATGTTCCTGCGCCGCTATGAAAGCACTGCGGGCCTTAATGGCGAGATACGCGGCGAAAGCCCGATCCTGTGCGTCAACCCGCTGACCGGCGTTCTGAACGATACCGCCAGCATGAGCCGCAATCTCGGGACGCTGGTGCCCAATGAGGACTTGAGCGGCGGCAGCCTGCTCGCGGGCGCGGTGCCTGCACGCTGCAATGCTGCGGGTCTCCTGCTGATCGGCAATCCGCCGCAATTGGGGCCCTATGTCCTTCCCGGCAACAATTACCATGTGTATGATATCCCCTTGTTCTGGAAGAATTTGCAGACCGATGTGACGCGGCGCGTGAGCCAGTGGCAAGGGCAGGCGGCGGGCGGCGCGGGTGGCTGAAGCCGCGCTCGTTACCGAGGATGCGGCGCTCTTTCGCGATGCCTTGCCAGCGGGCGGCGCGCTGATCGGGCTTGATCTTGGCAGCAAGACCATCGGCATTGCCATGTGCGATGCCGGATGGCGCTTTGCCACGGCGGGCAAGACCCTTCCCAAAGGCAAATTCGCGCGCGACAAGGACGCGATCGAGGCACTGTGCAAGAATCAACTACGGGCTAAAGCCAGGGGCAATAGTGAAGGTTATGGTAACATCGGGGTATTTC
>DAIQNS010000017.1:3593-6750 GCA_036788315.1 Alteraurantiacibacter sp.
GACGCGATCGAGGCACTGTGCAAGGCGCGCTCGGTAGCAGGCATCGTGGTCGGCCTGCCGCTCAACATGGATGGCAGCGCGGGGCCGCGGGTGCAGGCGAGCCGCGCCTTTGCGCGCAATCTGGCGGTGCTTGGCCTGCCGGTGCTCTTGTGGGACGAACGCTGGTCCACCGCCGCCGCCGAACGTGACATGATCGCCATGGATACCAGCCGCGCGGTGCGCGCCGAGCGGATCGACAGCCATGCTGCCGCCGTGATCCTGCAAGGCGCAATTGACCGGCTGGCGGGCGGAATTCTCTAGGCCGAAAGCCGCAGGATGACGAGCGTGCCGCTGGCGGGCAGGTCATCCTGGCCGAGCACCAGCCGCGCAGCATCAGCGCGTGCGCGGGCGAGAATTTCGGGCGCAATCGCGGGATCGGCAATGATTGCATCGGCCGTGCCAAGGAGGCGCGCTTGGCGCAGCGTCAGCTCCTCGGGATCGTTGCCGCTGAGCGTGAACTCATGCACCGCATGCGCCGCCGGAGTATCGGCGATCTCGAGCCAATCGCCGATCCGCCCCGCACTGCCCTGCGCAAAGGGATCAAGCGGGCCGCCTTGCCCCAGCGCCACATCGAGCGCACTGCGCCGCGCGCTCATCACCGGAAAACGCGCCTTGATCGCGTCGCGCGCATCAGACAGGCGCGTCGCCAGCAAACCCATATCGGCAGGCAGCAGAGCTTCGAGCCGCAGCCGCAATTGCTTGGCCAGCCCAGCCGATGCGCCGCTCGTGCCCACGGCAATCAGGATCGGGTCGCGTTCGAGCAGGCTGGGCGTGGTAAAATCGCACAGTTCGGGCCGGTCGACCACATTGACGAGCAGCCCCGCGCAGCGCGCGCGGATCGCATCGCTTTCGCACATTGCCGCATCGTCATGCGCAATGAAAGCCAGCCGCGCGCCCTCGTCGATGCCTTGCTGAAGCTCGGTGATCAGCCAGCCGCCCGCGCGCTCCACAAGCCGCCGCTTGGGCTCGGCAGCATCGCCCTCGCCCAGCACGATCACCGGTTGCCCGGCGATACGGTGGAAGAGCGGCAGCGAGCGCATCAGCGCTTCTTGAGGAAAGCGGGCACGCGCTCGGCCGCAGTGATGGCCTCGGGCAGGATACGGTCAGCGACGATCTCAAACTGGTCGCCATCGACCATCACTTCGGCCACGAAGCCGCGCGAATTGTAGCTTGAGGCCATCGTTGCCCCATAAGCGCCCGCCGTCCGGAACACCGCCAGATCGCCTGTCCCGATCGCGTCAATCTCGCGGCCGGTCGCAAAGGTATCGCCCGTCTCGCAGATCGGGCCGACGATATTGGCGACCATGCGCGCGCCATTGGGTTCGACTGCATCGAAATCATGCCATGCGCCGTAAAGTGATGGCCGCGCGAGATCGTTCATTGCGGCATCGACGATGACGAAAGGATCGCGATTGGCATTGCGCTTCACGCGCACGACTTCGGTCAGAAGGACGCCCGCATTGCCCGCGATCACGCGCCCCGGCTCGAACATCAAGGTCACATCCCAATCTGCCGTCACGCGCTGCACCATCGCGCCATATTCGGCGGGCGATGGCATCACTTCGCCTTTCTTGTAAGGCACGCCGAGCCCGCCGCCAAGGTCCACATGCGTCACGCTGTCGCCGCCCGCGCGGACATCCTCGAGCAATTCGCCCAGCTTCAGGAAGGCCATTTCGAGCGGCGCAAGATCGCCCAGCTGGCTGCCGATATGCACCGCCAGACCGCGCATTTCGAGGCCGGGCAGCCCGGCGAGGCGGGCATAGATGGCCGCTGCCTGATCGATCGGCACACCGAACTTGTTGTCCTTCTTGCCGGTGGAAATCTTCTCATGCGTTCCGGCATCGATATCGGGATTGACGCGCAGCGCGCATGCCGCCCGCTCGCCGCGATCGGCGGCGATCTGCGCGAGCTCCAGGCCCTCTTCCTCGCTCTCGATATTGAACTGGCCGATTTTCGCATCCAGCCCGGCGACCAGCTCCTTGGCTGTCTTGCCCACGCCCGAAAAGACGATATCCGCCGCCGGGACGCCCGCCGCCAGGGCGCGCGCCATTTCTCCGCCCGAGACCACATCGGCGCCGTAGCCTTGCTGGCTGAGCAGGCTGAGCACCGCGAGATTGGGATTGGACTTCACCGCAAAGGCAATATGCGGCTTCCTGGGCAAGCCCGCGAGCGCCTCGGCAAAAACGCGGGCATGGCGCTCGAATGTGGCGCGCGAATAGATATAGACAGGCGTGCCCACTTCAGCGGCAATGCGCGCCATGGGCACGTCTTCGGCATGAAGAACGCCGCCGCGATACTCAAAATGGTCCATCGGAAATCAGCCTTCGGGTGGGAGGTCGAACGGATCGTCCTCGCGTTCTTCGGATTCGGAGCGCAATTCGACACTGCGTTCAGGCGCTGCCTGCGGATCGAGCCTGAGCAATTGCGCAGCATCGGGCGCCGCCTCGGCGCCATAGGGCGCAGGCGGCAGCGACGCCCCCGGCGGGGGGACAAGATCGGCACGCTGCCCGCATCCCGCCAGAGCCAGAGCCAGAGCGAGAGCGAAAGCGGCAGGGATCACACAGCGCATCAGTTCATCTCCAGATGACGCCGCGCCTCGGCAATGCGCGCGCGCACTTCGACAGGCGCAGTGCCGCCGAAGGAATTGCGCGAAGCGACCGAAGCATCGACCGACAAGGCCTTGTACACCCGCTCGTCCACGCGGCTGTCGATGGCTTGCAGATCATCGAGCGCCAAAGCTTCGAGCGCGACGCCCCTGCTCTCCGCCAGCTTGACCGCCGCGCCGGTGATGTGGTGCGCCTCGCGGAAAGGAATATCCGCTTCGCGCACGAGCCAGTCGGCAAGATCGGTCGCGGTGGCATAGCCAAGCTCGGCCGCCTCGCGCATGCGCTCTTCACGAAAGGCTGCGCCTTCGATCATCCCGGTCATCGCCGCGATCGACAAGGTCAGCAGCGAATGCGCTTCGAACACCGGCGGCTTGTCGTCCTGCATATCCTTGGAATAGGCGAGCGGCAGGCCCTTCATCGTCACCATCAGGCTGGTGAGACAACCTACGATCCGCCCGGCATGGCCGCGCACCAGTTCGGCAGCATCGGGGTTTTTCTTCTGCGGCATGATC
>DAIQNS010000017.1:6760-13088 GCA_036788315.1 Alteraurantiacibacter sp.
GCTGGCTCGCCCAGATCACGAATTCTTCCGCCAGCCGCGAAAGATGCAAGCTGCATTGCGCGGCGGCCTGCAGATAATCGAGCGCAAAATCACGGTCCGACACGGCATCGAGGCTGTTGCGCGTGGGTCCGTCGAAGCCCAGTTCATCTGCGGTCATGGTGCGGTCAATGGGAAAGCCCGTGCCCGCCAAGGCTGCGCTGCCCAGCGGACAGGTGTTAAGCCGCTTGCGCGCATCGGCAAAGCGCGAGACATCGCGCCGCGCCATCTCGTAATAGGCCATCAGATGATGCCCCAGCGTAACTGGCTGCGCGGTCTGCAGATGGGTGAAGCCGGGCATGATCGTTTCGGCATGCTCGTCGGCGCGCGTGACCAGAGCGCGCTGGAGCGCGGCGAGCCCGGCCAGCGTCTCTTCCATCGCAGCGCGGGTCCACAACTTGAAATCGGTCGCTACCTGATCATTGCGGCTGCGCGCGGTGTGCAGCCGCCCGGCGGCCGGGCCGATCAGTTCGGCAAGCCGCGCCTCGGTGGTCATGTGGATGTCTTCCAGATCCCAATCCTCGGGCACACCGTCGGCTGCATATTCCGCCGCAACCTTGTCGAGCCCCTCGGCGATCAGCTTGGCATCCTGCGCACTGACGATCCCGCACGCGCCCAGCATGGCGACATGAGCACGGCTTGCCGCGATATCCTCGCGCCACAAGGCCTTGTCGAAGGGGATCGAGGCATTTATCTCACGCATGATCGACGAGGGCCCTTCGGCAAAGCGCCCACCCCACATCGCATTGGAGGCCTTTTCTGTGCTCAAACTGCCATACCCTTCATTGATGCTTGCCGGCTTTGCAGCCTGCGCATTGGCGGCGTGCGATACCGGGGCGGGTGGCGGGGCGCAAGACGCAGCAGCCACGGCGCCAGCAGGCGAGAACAACTTCGGCGGCATTCTGGACCGCTCCTTCGCGGGCGAGACCATCCCGCAGGTCGAAGTGATCGACCCTTCAGGCACCACGCTGGCGCTCGCGGAGACCGCGGGAGCCCCGGTCCTGCTCAATCTGTGGGCGACATGGTGTCCGCCCTGCGTGCACGAAATGCCGTTGCTCGATGAGCTCGCTGGCACCACCCAGGGCGAGCTGCGCGTGCTCACCGTGAGCATGGATCTGCGCGGGGCCGAAGTGGTCGATCCTTTCTTCGAGGAGCGCGACTTCGCGCATTTGCCGCGCTGGATGGACCCGCAGAACGATCTGGCCGTGGAATTTGGCGGCGGCGCGCCCTTGCCGCTGACCATTCTGTACGATGCTGAGGGGCGCGAAGTGTTTCGCGTGATCGGCGCGTACGACTGGGCAAGCGAGGAAGCGCGCGCGGCAATCAGCGAAGGGCTGGCGCAAAGCCTTTAAGCGCTTGTCAGCATTCTTGTGCCAAACCCCCTTTCGCACAGGCAAAGCTTGCGCTAGAGGCGCGCATCTTCGCATCGCGAGGGCGATTAGCTCAGTTGGTAGAGCATCTCGTTTACACCGAGAGGGTCGGCGGTTCGAGCCCGTCATCGCCCACCATTTTCCCGGCATTGCCCGAGGTTTGCGCGAAACTCTGGCAAGCGCGGCGATAGGCCGCTAGGCGAGCAGCGATGACCCCTTCCCGGCTTCTTGTCCTTGCCACCGGCGGCACCATTGCCGGCAGGGCAGGCTCGGCCACGCGGCGCGATTACCGCGCAGGACAGATCGGCATCGAAAGCTTTCTTGCAGATGTCGATGCGCTCGGGCTGACAGCGGCGCTCGAAGGGCGACAGATTGCCAATATCGATTCGGCGGACATCGGTCCTGCCATCTGGCGCAAACTGCATACCGCCTGCACCGAGGCGATGGACGATCCCGGCTGCGACGGCGTGATCATCACCCACGGTTCGGACACCGCGGAAGAAACCGCATTCCTGCTCGATCTGACATTGCCTGCCACAAAGCCCGTGGTGCTGGTCGGCGCGATGCGCGCAGCCGATGCCGTGGGCGCGGATGGTCTGCGCAATTTTGCCAATGCGGTGGCGGTCGCGAGCAACCCCGATGCTGCCGGACGCGGGGTATTGCTGGTGATGGGCGACGAGGTGCTCGCCGCACGCGATGCGCGCAAGGCGCGCACGAGCGGAGCCCATGCCTTCGCCAGCTATCCGCGCGGCCCCGCAGCGCTGGTGACGCCCGCCTCGCTCGAATGGCTGGAAAGGCCGTGGCGCACAGGCGAAGCAGCGCGCTACGCGTTTCCCGAGAAATTCCCCCTTGTGCCGATTGTTCATGCCTATGCAGGCATCACTTCAGATGCCCTCGCGGCAATCGTGACCAGCGGCACGAGAGCGATCGTGATTGCCGGATTTGGCGATGGCAATCTGCCTGACGATTTGCGCAGTGCGCTTGCCGAAACAGCCGCCAGCGGCATTCCCGTGGTTCGCGCAAGCCGGGTCGATGAAGGGCTCGTCGATCGCCAGCCCGATGACCTCGCCAATGGCTTTGTTGCCGCGCGCGCGCTCGGCCCGGCAAAGGCGCGCATCCTGCTCCAGCTCTTGCTGGCGAGCGGCATCACCGACCCTGCGGCCATTCAGAACGCTTTCGGCCGGCGCTAGGTCATGCGCGGACAATGTTCGCCCAGCCTGCGCACTAGATCAGTTGCACTGCGGTTTTGCCCAGTTCGTGAAAATAGCGGCTCATGCCATCGACCGCCTTGTCGGTAAGTTGGATGAAGGCGCGGCGGCGGTCGGTCTCGTCCTCGATCCGCTCAAGCAGACCCGCAGCGGTCAACTGGCTGATCCAGCGCAGCGCGGTGGTCGGCGGGACGCCAGAGGCGATGCACAGCGAGGTCACCGAGACGCGCACATGCTCGACCCGTGCGGCGGTCAGATCGAGCAGCATATCCCATGCAGGGTCGGCAAACAGATCGGCATCGAAGAAGCGCCCGCGCAATTGCCGCTGCTGGATGATCTTGCGCACCAGCCGCGGATCGGGCAGCGGCGGGCGCATGTTGCGCACCAATTGCTCACTGGCATCGCGGGCCGGCGCCTCGGCGAAGGAAAACGCAGGCGCGGCACCAGGCTGCGCTTGTGCAGGCGCGCTGAAGCGGTCGAGCTTCTCGGCAATCTGGTTGACCTGCTCGGTCAACCGCAGCAGCGCCATGCGGTCATCCTCGGAAAGTTCGCGCACCTTGCCGATGGTCGTCTCGCCAAGCATGCGCCCGAGCGCAATGATGCGATCTGCCCGGCGCGGATTGACGAGGATCTGCGGGCCCGATTGCGCGCAGCAGGCGAACACATCTTCGAGCGTATCGACACTGGTCGCCACCACCATCTGCGCGCCCGACCGCGCCACCCGGCTATCGAGCCGCGAGAGCGCTGCCATGCCGGCCGCATCCAGCTCGCGGCAATCGAGCATCACCAGATCACCCAGCGAGCGCAATTCGCCATCCAGCGCGCGGGCCATCGAGCCGCATTCACGCAAGGCAAAGCCCGCCGCCGCGACATCCTCCTGCATTTCCGCGCGCCAACCCTCACGATCGGAAAAGATCGACACGGACAGCGGCAATCCGGCGCTGTCAGCAGCCAGGGCATAGGCGAAGTCAGTTTGGGCCATGCGGTGTCTCCAGGAATCGGTGGAGAACATTGTCAGAACAAAACGGGGTCAGGTCAAGAAAATATTAGGTAGAAGCCCGGATAAAGTCTCGGTTTCGGAGCTTTCGTGCGGAATGGTCCGGCATCTCGCTGCGCCGCGCTAGCTCCGAAATGGAGTTAGCGACACCCTGTCTGATCCCTCAGGCCCAGCGCGCCACGCTGATCGGGATCACAACTCCGCAAACGGGTTGCGCACCAGAATCGTATCGTCCCGCTCCGGGCTGGTCGAAACGCTCGCCGCGGGGCATTCGATCAATTCCTCGATGCGGCGGATATATTTGATCGCTTGCGCTGGCAGTTCGGCCCAGGTCCGCGCGCCTTCGGTGCTTTCGCTCCAGCCTTCCATTTCCTCGTAAACCGGCTCCAGCCGCGCCTGCTCGGTCGCGCTGGCGGGCAGGTAGTCGATTTCCTTCCCGTCGAGCATGTAGGCCTTGCAGATTTTCACCGTCTTGAAGCCGTCGAGCACATCGAGCTTGGTCAGCGCAATGCCGGTCACGCCGCTGATCGCGCAGCTCTGGCGCACCAATACCGCGTCGAACCAGCCGCAACGGCGCTTTCTTGCAGTCACGGTGCCGAACTCGTGGCCCTTCTCGCCCAGCGTCTGGCCCACCTCGTCCTCTAGCTCGGTCGGGAACGGGCCGGAGCCTACCCTCGTCGTGTAGGCCTTGACGATGCCGAGCACAAAGCCCGCTGCGCCCGGCCCGAGGCCCGATCCTGCCGCCACCGAACCGCTCACTGTGTTGGAGCTGGTGACGAAAGGATAGGTGCCGTGATCGACATCGAGCAGCACGCCTTGCGCGCCTTCGAACAGGATGCGCGCGCCATCGGCGCGGGCTTCGCGCAGGCGCTTCCACACCGGCTGCGCGAATTGCAGCACGAAAGGCGCAATCTCTTTGAGTGCGGCAATCAGCGCGGCGCGGTCCACCGGCGGCTGACCGAAGCCCGCGCGAAGGGCATCGTGATGCGCGCACAGCCGGTCGAACTGCGCTTCCAATTCATCGAGATGCGCAAGATCGCACACGCGGATCGCACGGCGTCCGACCTTGTCCTCGTAAGCCGGGCCGATGCCGCGGCGCGTGGTGCCGATCTTGCCCTTGCCCGTTGCATCCTCGCGCAGGCCATCAAGCTCGCCATGCACCGGCAGGATCAGCGTGCAATTGTCGGCAATGCCGAAATTCTCCGGCGTGATCGAAACGCCCTGCCCTTCAAGCCGCTCGATCTCGGATTTCAAGGCCCAGGGATCGAGCACAACGCCATTGCCGATGAGCGAGAGCGTCCCTGTGACAATGCCCGAGGGCAGCAGCGAGAGCTTGTAGGTCTTGCCATCGACTACCAGCGTATGACCGGCATTGTGCCCGCCCTGAAAGCGCACGACCACATCGGCACGCGTGGCCAGCCAGTCGACGATCTTGCCCTTGCCTTCATCGCCCCATTGCGCGCCGATCACGGTGACATTGGCCATGCGTGTTGTTCCTTCAAAACCGAAATGCTGCAAACCCGCGCGGCCCTATGCCAGACAAGCCCATGCAGCAAGAGCGCAGGCACCTTTGCCGATGCTTAATCGGCCAAAAGTCATATTGCTTAGGACGGCCTTGGTGATGGTGATGCGATAGGCGCTGTTCAATTGCTTAGGTGGGTATATATCGGGGGCTTGGAGAAGCTTTCAGACTGGAGCCGAAGGACCCATGGGGGATAATAACAAGACAATGGGGCAGCCTGATAATTGCGTCCTCGATCGGGGCGAACTCGCTGAAAAACCGAACTTTTCCGACAATCCGCCTGCCGATGCGGCCGCGGGCGATGCTGCGCTGCTGCTCTCGCCCGGCACAAGAACCATGGCGGTATCGGCACTCGCGCTGAGCGTGGCTGCGTGCGGCGGCGGAAGTGGCGGCGGCGGCAGCACCGGCGGCGGCGGACCTGCGCCCACGCCAACGCCCGTGGTGCTTACCCCGCAAACCGATCAGGCGGCGGCCAGCTTTATCCTGCGCGCCTCGCTCTCGGTTTCCACTGCGGATATCTCCTCGATCCGCACGATCGGCTATGAGCCGTGGCTCAACGGGCAAATCAGCCAGCCGATCGAGCAGACCGGGCGGCAATTTCTCGCCTCGGCGGGTTACGAGACGATCGATGCCAACAATTTCTTCAACGGTCAGGCGCCCGGCGATTATGCCTTGTGGCAGCAGTTGATGACCGGCTCGAACGCGGTGCGCAAACGCTTTGCGCTGGCCTTGTCGGAATTCTTCGTGATTTCGCTCAACACGCTGTCGATGCAGTGGCGTGGCTCGGCCGCGACGGCCTGGTGGGACCTGCTCAACGAGCACGCTTTTGGCAATTTCCGCGATCTGCTCGAAGCGTTCACGCTCAATCCGGCGATGGGCGTTTATCTCAATACGCGCGGCAATCAGAGGGAAAATCCCGCGACCGGCCGTGTTCCCGACGAGAATTACGGGCGCGAGGTGATGCAATTGTTCACCATCGGTCTGTTGCAATTGAACACCGATGGCACCGTGCGCACCGCCAGCAATGGCGATCCGCTGGAAACCTACACCAATGACGATGTGACCGGCATCTCCAAGGCCTTTACCGGTTACGATTTCGACTGGACCGGCATCAGCGTGACGCAGGCGCCCAACGGCACGAATGTGGCCAGTCCCGATTATGTCAGCCTGCCGATGACGGCGGACCCGTCGAAAT
>DAIQNS010000017.1:13098-17067 GCA_036788315.1 Alteraurantiacibacter sp.
CCCGCGTTCGCAAAGCCTGCATTCCAGTTCCGAGAAGCGGTTCCTGGGCACAGTGATCCCGGCCAATACCGGCGCGCAGGAGACCTTGCGGCGCACGCTCGATGCCTTGTTCGCCCATCCCAATGTCGGGCCCTTCTTCGGCCAGCAGATGATCCAGCGGCTGGTGACCAGCAATCCCAGCCCCGCTTATGTCCAGCGCGTGGCGCAGGTCTTCAACAACAATGGCGGCGGCATTCGCGGCGATCTGCGCGCGGTATTCAAGGCCATTCTGCTCGATCCCGAAGCGCTCGGCAGCACCGCGCAAGCCAGCAACTCCTTCGGCAAGCTGCGCGAGCCGATGCTGCGCTTTACACAATGGGGCCGCACCTTCGACACGCGTTCGGGCGACAACAAATGGCGCTTCGGCAATCTGGCCGACAGCGCCACCCGGCTCGGCCAGGCGCCCTTGCGCGCGCCTTCTGTCTTCAACTTTTTCCGTCCCGGTTATGTGCCGCTCAACTCGCAGGCGGCGAATATCGGCCTGCTTGCCCCGGAGTTTCAGATCGTCAACGAAACCGCCGTTGCAGGCTATGTCAATTTCATGGCAAGCTCGATCAACGGCAGCGGAAGCTGGATGCGGCAGATTGCGGCAACCTATGCCAACGAAATCCCGCTTGCCCACCAGACCACAGCGCTGCTCGACCGGCTCGATCTGCTGCTGACCGGCGGGCAACTTTCGCAAGCCACACGCTCGACAATCGCCAATGCGCTCAATGCCGAGAATATCACCAGCGCCAGCAGCAATGCCAACAAGTTGGCGCAGGTGCAGCGCGCAGTCATGCTCGTGATGGCGAGCAATGACTACATGGTTCAGAAATAGGGGGCGGGCGAAATGTACATCGGCAAGGGAACCGAGCTTTCGCGGCGCGCTTTCATGCACCGCTCGAGCCAACTGGCGGTCATGGGAGCCGCTTCAAGCTATGCGCTGGGGCTGGCGGGGATCGGCGAGGCCGCAGCTTTCCAGTCGGGCGGGGGCTACAAGGCGCTGGTCTGCGTGTTCCTTCTGGGCGGGAACGATCACGGCAACACGCTGATCCCCTACGATCAGACCAATTACAACCTCTACCGCACGCTTCGCAGCGGCACTGCATCGCAGGGCGGGATTGCGCTCGAACGCGGCGCTCTGGCAGCAACGCTGCTGCGCCAGCCCGATACGCAGACCTTGACTGATGACATGCAGCTCGCCCTTGCCCCGACCATGCCCAACATGGCCGCGCGCTTTGGCCAGGGGGTCATGGCACCGCTGCTCAATGTCGGGCCGCTGATCGTGCCGCTGACCAAGGCGCAATATGAAAGCGGGGACAATTCCAGCTTCCCGCGTCCCTCCAAGCTGTTCTCGCACAATGACCAGCAATCGACGTGGCAATCCTCGGCTCCGGAAGGCTCGATTACCGGCTGGGGCGGGCGCATGGGCGATCTGGCGCAGGACAACAATACCAATGCCATGTTCACCGCGATCAGCGCGGCGGGCAATTCGGTGTTTCTCTCGGGCGACGAGATCTTCCCCTATGGCGTATCGACCAGCGGCGCGATCGAAATGAGCGCGGTGCGCAACAACAGCCTGTACGGCTCAGCCAGCGCGGGGCAGGCGCTCGCGACGCTCCTGCGCAACCATTCCCCGCATGTGTTCGAAGCCGATTACGCGATGTCGAACGCGCGCTCGATCCAGTTTGGCGGCTTCATCAATTCCGCGCTGTCCGGGGTCAATCTGGCGACGCAGTTCCCGAACTCCAGTCTTGGCAGCCAGCTCAGGGTCGTCGCGCGACTGATTGCAGCGCGCGCCAGCCTTGGCGTTACAAGGCAGGTCTTCATGGTTGCGACGGGCGGCTATGACAATCATGACGGGCTGATCGGCACGCATGAGGGATTGCTGGGCGATCTCGATGCCTCGCTCGATGCTTTTTACCGCGCTACTCTCGAAACCGGCGTGGCGGACCGCGTGACGGCATTCACTGCCTCGGACTTTGGCCGTACGCTCACCTCCAATGGCGATGGCAGTGATCATGGCTGGGGCGGACACCATTTCATTCTTGGCGGATCGGTCAACGGCGGGCAGTTCTACGGCCGCGCGCCGCAAATGTCGGTATCGAGCAATGATCAGGTCGGGCGCGGCAGATTGCTTCCGGGGGTATCGGTCGACGAATATTCGGCAACGCTGGCGAAATGGTTCGGCGTGTCGCCGTCCGAAATTCCCAGTATTTCGCCCAATATCGGCCGCTTCGCGAGCCCCGATCTGGGGTTCCTGAGGGCCCCTGTAACCTGATAATCCGCGCGACAAAATGCGACATTTGGCGACTGGTTAGCAGGCACAGATTGAGCGATATTCGGGCCATGAAACACTTTGCAATGATCGCCGCGTCCTCGCTGGCAATATCGGCCATGGTCTTTTCTGTCACAGGATCGGCGCGCGAGCGCACGGCCGGCTCGCAGCATCGCGAGAGCGCCGCGCAGGAGCTCGCATTCGGCAGCCATGCCTTGCAAAAGCTCGACTATTGGGCGGGAAGCGAGGCCAATGCCCCGCTTGTGGTGTTCGTCCATGGCGGCGGATGGAAGCGCGGCGACAAGAGCATGATGACAGGCTCGGCCAAGCTCGCGCATTGGCAGGCGCAAGGCTATGCGGTTGCATCGCTGAATTATCGCCTCGTGCCCGATGCCACGGTAGAGCAGCAGGCCGCAGATGTGGCCGCAGCGGTAGCTTACCTCAAGAACAACGCCGCAAGGCTCGGCTTCGATGGCCGCCGCATCGCGCTGGTCGGGCACAGTGCAGGCGCGCATCTGGTGGCGCTGGTGGGCACGGATCCCCAATGGCTGGCGGGCGCGGGCATGCGCCTTGATGATATCCCAGGCATCGTCCCGCTGGATGGCGCGGCGTACGATGTCCCTGCGCAAATGGGCGAGAACGAGCGACTCATGGGCGATACCTACCGGCAGGCTTTCGGCACCGATCCGGCGCGTCAACGGGCGCTCTCGCCCATTTTCCACGCCGGAGCACCCAATGCCCCGTCCTTCCTGATCCTGCATGTGCAACGCCGCGATGGCACCGCGCAAAGCGAGGCGCTGGGCGAAGCGCTGCGGGCGGCGGGCACCAGTGCGCGCGTGCAAGGCTTTCCCGGCCGCGGCCTCAGGGGCCATGCCGAAATCAACCGCAAACTGGGCGAGGCCGATTATCCGGCAACCCCGGTGGTCGATGCCTTCCTGAAGGAAGTGTTCGGCTAGAGCGCCTTGGCCACCCCGCCCTCCAGCACATGCGAGCAGCCAAGCGCGGCGGCATCATCGCTATCGGACAAGGCGGCACAGGTCCGCCAGCCCAGGGCCCGCAGCTCGGCGGCAGCTGGCCCATCATGGCCCAGCGGCAGGAAGATTTTCGGCCCAAGTTCCTCATTGGCCTTGACCGCTTCGACCAGCTCTTCGGGATAGAGCGAGAAGCCGGTCGCCGCTTCCTCGCTGCCGCCGATCTGGTATGTGCCGCCGCGCCCGAGCGCGCCGCGCACGCCCTCGGCATAGAGCGTGAAGCCGAACCAGCTTTGATATTCAAAGCCGTGCCGCTCGGAAGGATCGAGCGTGAGCCGCGCGCGCCCCTCGATCCGCTGCGCAATCTGGCGCAGCGCTTCGATGCGGCTGTCCAGAACGCCCGCGCTGTCGATGGCATCGAGCTTGTCGGCCGCTTCCGCGAATGGCCCGGCGGCATAGAGTAGCGGCAAATACGCCTCGCCGCCGACGTCCCTGAGGCCGCCTGCATCCTTGGCATCGAGCTCGCGCCGAACCGCTTCGCGCGCCGCGTGATCGAGCGGGAAAGGACCGTCGGCCAGCGTCTCGACCAGATCGGGCAGCGTGAAATCGACCGCAATGCCCATGGCCCCCGCAGCTTCGAGCGCAGCAATCGCCAGTTCCACAAGCTCTGCTGCCGCAGCAACGGTATCTGCGCCAATC
>DAIQNS010000018.1:0-6640 GCA_036788315.1 Alteraurantiacibacter sp.
CGAAGAGTTCAAGGGCACGGGCAATTCCGAAATCGTGCTTGACCGCAAGGTTGCCGACAAGCGCATTTTCCCCGCGCTTGATGTCGGCAAATCGGGCACTCGCAAGGAAGAATTGCTCGTGGACAAGGAACAGCTCTCCAAGATGTGGGTGCTGCGCCGGATCCTCATGCAGATGGGCACCATCGACTCGATGGAATTCCTGCTCGACAAAATGAAGGATTCCAAGACCAACGAAGATTTTTTCGCGACAATGAACCAGTAGGGTTGGGCGGGGGCAGCAGTTTGGTTTGCTGCCTCCTTGCTCTCAGCCCAAGTTCTCCGCAAAAAAAGTTGCTGTCCGGCTGTCCGCCAGAGTGGCGCCTTCCTCGTCGCGCCTTTCGCCGAATTCGGTGGCAAAGCCGTGATCGAGGCCTTCGTAATCGTGCAGTGCGACCTTGGGGTGATCGTCGAGCCCTTCGTGCATGGCCTTTTGCGTCTCCGCTGAGACGAAGCCGTCGGCGGTGGGAATGTGCAGCAGGAGCGGATTGGCGATTGCGTCCTTTTCGCGCAATAATCCATCGATACCAACGCCGTAATAGCCAACGCTCGCATCGACATCGGTGCGCGCTGCGGCCATGAAGGCGAGCCGTCCGCCGAGGCAATAGCCAACGCAGCCGACCTTTCCGCCCCCAACGGCCTCGCGCGCGTGATTGATCGTTGCCTGGATGTCGCGGATGCCGGTATCCTGGTCGAACTGGCCCATCATCGCGAGCGCCTTGTCGAACTGCTCCTTGATATCGGGATCGAGTTCGACGCCGGGTTCGAGCCGCCAGAACAGATCGGGCGCGATGGCGAGATAGCCCTCCTCGGCCAGCCTGTCGCATTTGCGGCGGATGCCCGCATTCACCCCGAAGATCTCCTGAATGACGACAATTGCGGCTCTCGGCTCGCCTGCGGGCTTCGCCATATAGGCAGAAAAGCTCTTCCCATCGCCATTTGCGCCATCAAGGGTGGAAATCGTGACCGTATCGCTCATATAAGACACTCCGTGCGGATTTGCTTTGTCTGTCTGTTCTACGCCGCTCGACATGAAAGGTGCCTGCGATGAAGGTCAATATCGAAATCGATTGCTCTCCCGAGGAAGCGCGCCGCTTCATGGGTTTGCCCGATGTCGAGCGCGCCAACGCGGTCTATGTCGATGCGATGGTGGGCGCGATGAAAGGCGAAAGCAATGTTGAACAACTTGAGCAATTTGCCAAGCAGCTCGCGCCGATGGGGCAGATGGGTATGAAATTGTTCCAGAATTTCATGGAAGGTGCCGTGGCCCAGGCGACGACCGGCGCAAAGTCGAAAACCGGGCCGAAAACTGGCGGGAAATCAGACACCTGATTGCGGACGAGGAGCTCCGCAAGTGGATACGATATTTGCGCTCTCCACGGGCGCTCCTCCGGCTGGCATCGGCATAATCCGCATAACCGGGCCTGCGGTCCGCGAGGCGCTCGAAGCGATTGCGGGCAAGATACCTCCTGCGCGCAAGGCTGAGCGCGCAAAGTTTCGCGACGCTGCGGGTCTTGTGCTTGATGATGGACTGATCCTCTTCTTCCCCGCTCCGCGCTCGGTCACAGGGGAGGATCTGGGCGAGTTTCACTGTCATGGCGGGCGTGCGGTCATTGCCGCGCTCGAGCGCGCTCTGGAGGGGCTTGCGGGCTGCCGCAGGGCTGAACCGGGCGAGTTCACGCGCCGCGCCTTTATCAATGGCCGCATCGACCTTGCCGAGGCCGAGGGGCTTGCCGATCTGCTTGCGGCGGAAACCGAGATTCAGCGCCGCAGTGCCATGGCGCTCGCGGGCGGCGCGTTTTCGCGGCAGGCTGAAGGCTGGCGCGAGCAGGTCTTGCTGGCATCGGCGCAGCTTGAAGCAGTGCTCGATTTCGAGGATGAGGGCGATGTTACGGCCTTGCCCGCGGGTTTTGGCGAGCAACTCGCGAATTTTGCGCAAGCTTTGCATCTTGCGGCTCAGGCGCCGCATGCAGAGACCCTGAAAGAGGGTTTCCGCGTGGCTATCGCCGGTCCACCCAACGCAGGAAAATCCACCCTCTTCAATGCTTTGACGCAGAGTGCAGCAGCCATAACAGCAGATCTTGCCGGCACCACGCGCGATGTACTGGAAAAGCCGGTTGCGATTGGCGGCGTGCCGTTCACCTTTGTCGATATGGCGGGCCTGCGCGATGCAACCGTTGACCCGATCGAGGCCATTGGCATCGCGCGCGCGCAAGGCGAGCTTGCCAAGGCTGATCTGGTTCTGTGGCTTGGCGCCGAAGGGCAGGGGCCTGAGGGGTGCTGGGAGATTGCCGCGCAGTGCGATCGGGGCGGGCCCATGAAGCGCCAAGCTGTGCACAGCGTTTCCGCCCTGACTGGCGAAGGCATGGAGAGCTTGCGCAGCGCGATACTGGCCTATGCGCGAAACCACATGCCTGGCCCCGGCCAAGCGGCGCTGAATGCGCGTCAGAGAGCCTTGATCGGGCAAGCGGCGAGCGCGATCGCTGCTGGTGCTGTGCAAGGAGATCCGCTGATTGCGGCCGAGGAATTGCGCCTGGCACGCGCGGCTTTCGATGCTCTGCTCGGGCGCACGGCCACCGAGGAGGTGCTCGACACGCTGTTTGGCCGGTTCTGTATCGGCAAATAGGTGTTTCACGTGGAACACCGGCGTCCTATATGCGCGCGGACCATGCGCGATTTCGACATCATTGTAGTGGGTGGAGGGCATGCCGGTGCCGAGGCTGCGGCAGCGGCGGCGCGCATGGGCGTGCGGACCGCGCTCCTCTCCTTCGATCTCGGGGCGATTGGCGCAATGAGCTGCAATCCGGCTATTGGCGGGCTGGGCAAGGGCCATCTGGTGCGCGAAGTTGATGCCTTTGACGGCCTGATCGGGCGCGCTGCGGATGCGGGCGCTATTCATTACCGGATGCTCAATCGGTCGAAAGGAAGCGCTGTCTGGGGCCCGCGCGTGCAGGCGGATCGCAAGCGTTTCAAGGCGGAAATCCAGCGGCTCCTCGCGGGCCTCCCTTCACTTGAATGCATCGAGGGCGAAGCGGCTGAGCTTATCTTCACAGGCGAGCGCGTCAGCGGCATCAGGCTCGCCGATAGCAGCGCGCTTGGGGCGAAGGCCATTGTCCTGTGCACCGGCACTTTCCTTGGCGGAAGGCTGTTTCGCGGCGAAGAGCGTTTCGAGGGCGGGCGGATTGGCGAAGATTCTGCGCAAAGGCTTGCACGGCAGATGCGCGATGCGGATTTGCCGATGGCACGGCTCAAGACCGGGACGCCGCCCCGGCTCGATGGCCGCACAATTGACTGGGCGCGCCTCGAAGAGCAGCCTTCGGATGATGACCCCTGGCTGATGTCGCCGATGACGCGCAAGCGCTGCAACCCGCAGATTTTCTGCGCGATCACGCGCACAAATCCTGCAGCGCATGCGATCATTGCAGATAATCTTCATCGCTCGCCGCTTTTTACAGGCGCCATTGGTGCGGCGGGCCCACGCTATTGCCCCTCGATCGAGGACAAGATCCACCGGTTCGCCGACCGGGATAGCCATCAGGTTTTCCTCGAACCGGAGGGCCTCGATACGCATCTGGTCTATCCCAACGGAATCAGCACTTCGCTGCCCGCCAATGTGCAATTGGCCATGCTGCGCGAAATGGAGGGGCTTGAGCGCGTCGTGATGGAAGTACCGGGCTATGCGGTGGAGTATGATCATATCGATCCGCGCGCGCTGGGTCGCGACTTGCAATTGAAGGCAATGCCGGGCCTTTACTGCGCGGGGCAGATCAACGGGACCACTGGCTATGAGGAAGCCGCGGCGCAGGGCTTGCTCGCCGGGCTGAACGCTGCATGCAGCGTGCTGGGAAAGCTACCGCCTGCGCTCGACCGGGCCAATTCCTATATGGCCGTAATGATTGACGATTTGACCCTGCATGGCGTCTCCGAGCCATACCGAATGCTCACCGCGCGCGCGGAATACCGCTTGCGTCTGCGCGCCAACAACGCCGCAACGCGCCTGACGCCGCTAGCGCGCGAGCTTGGTTGTGTGGGCAAGGAAAGGCTCGCTTGGCTCACTGCACGAGAGGTGGAGCGCGACGCATGGGACGAGGCGCTCGATCTGGTGGTGTCTGCGGGCGGGCTTGCCGATGCAGGCTTGCCCGTCAAGCGCGATTCCGGCCGCAAACCGCTTGAGGAATGGCTTCAGCTCCCTGATCTCAGCCTCGATTTGCTCTCGCCCTGGCTCCCCGATGTCCTCGATCCAGCGAGCGATCTTGCCGCCGAACTTGCTGAAGATGCCGCCTACGCGCCCTATCTCGCGCGCCAGGACGCCGAATTGATTGACCTGCGCAGTAGCGCCGGCGTGCGACTTGGCGATAATTTTGATTATCATTCGGTGCCTGGCCTCTCGAACGAGATGGTCGAGCGGCTTTCGGCCTCGCGCCCGGCAAGTCTGGCCGACGCGGGCCGTGTTCGCGGGATCACACCGGCAGCGCTTGCAGCTTTGCTCGTTCATGCCCGCCGCCGGAACAAAAGCACGTGATTGGCAGCGAAGAAGCTGCGCGCACATGGTGTCAGGAGCGCTACGGAGCTGAATGCCTTCGTCGCCTCGACCGGTTTGCTGACATGCTCGCAGAGGAGAACGAGCGGCAGAATCTGGTCTCCAAGGCCAGCCTCGCTCAGGTATGGCAACGCCACATCCTCGATAGTCTGCAACTCTTGAGCCATGTTTCACGTGAAACACCCGAAGCGCTTCCTTGGCTCGACCTCGGCAGCGGGGCAGGGCTGCCCGGCCTTCCCTTGGCGATTGCGGCACCTGCCAGGACGATCTGGCTGATCGAATCGCGAAAGGGACGAATCGCGTGGCTCGAGCGCGCGGTGGAAGAACTGGGTATGTCCAATTGCCGCATTGTCGGCTCCAGACTTGAACTTGTGGAAACTTGTGAGGCGAGCGTAATCTCGGCCCGCGCCTTTGCTCCGCTAGGCAAGCTGCTGAAGTTATCCGCGCGCTTTTCCACACGCTCTACCCTCTGGCTGTTGCCCAAAGGGCGTTCGGGGGCGCAAGAACTGTCTGAGCAGCCGCCAGGGATTCGCGCGATGTTTCACGTGGAACAATCGCTCACCGATCCGGAAGCTGCAATTATCATCGGCAAAGGGAGCCCGCGAAGCCCATGATCTGCGTTGCGATAGCCAATCAGAAGGGCGGAGTGGGCAAAACCACGACCGCGATCAACATTGCGACCGCGATGGCGGCAACGGGCTGGCGCACCCTTCTCATCGATCTGGACCCGCAGGGAAACGCCTCGACCGGCCTCGGCTTGCCCGCCGCTGACCGTACGACTTCGAGCTACGATATTCTTGTCGATGGCGCTTCGGTCGCCGATTGCCTGGTAGGATCGAGCATTCCAGGCCTCGATATTGTGCCGGCCACAGTCGATCTCAGCGGAGCCGAGATTGAACTTGTTAGCGTCGAGGAGCGTACACACCGCCTGCGCACCGCCTTGGCCGCGCATCATGGCCATGATATCTGCTTCATCGATTGCCCCCCGTCGCTCGGCCTGCTCACATTGAACGCGCTTTGTGCTGCCGATACGCTTCTGGTCCCGCTGCAATGCGAGTTCTTCGCGCTCGAAGGGCTGAGCCAATTGCTCCACACCGTTGAACAGGTGCAGCAGCGCTTCAATCCCGATCTGGGCATTGTCGGCATTGCGCTCACAATGTTCGACCGGCGCAACCGTCTGACCGACCAGGTTGCCGATGATGTGCGCGAATGTCTGGGGACTCTGGTGTTCGAGGCGGTCATTCCGCGCAATGTCCGCCTGTCAGAAGCGCCCAGCCACGGCTTGCCTGCACTGATCTATGATCATGCCTGTGCCGGCAGCCGCGCCTATATGGCGCTGGCACGTGAATTGATCGGCCGATTGCCTCGGGAAAGGGTTGCCGCATGAGCACCGATGAAAAAACCTCCATTGCTCCCAAGCTGAGCGGTGGGAAGCGCAAACTGGGCAAGGGGCTGGGCGCGCTCATGGGCGATGCCCGGCGCGAGGAACCGCTAGTGCGCGGGCACGCAGAGGCTTTGGGGGAAGAGGGCGCCACAAGGCCCCAGAGGCGCGCTGACGGCCTTGCCAGCCTGCCGATCGCCGCAATCGAGCCGCATCCCGATCAGCCGCGCCGCTTCTTCGACGAGGATGCCCTGAGTGAGCTTGCTGCATCGATCTCCGCGCGCGGCGTCATTCAACCTGTCATCGTGCGCAGGATGGAGAACGGGCGTTATCAGCTGGTCGCGGGCGAACGCCGCTGGCGTGCGGCGCAGAAGGCGCAACTTCATGAAATTCCAGCATTAGTTCGCGATCTTGATGATCGTGACGTGATGGCGCTGGCGTTGATCGAGAATATTCAGCGTGAAGATCTCAACCCGGTCGAAGAAGCACGCGCATACCAGCGGCTTGCCGAATTCGAGGATATGACGCAGGCCGAGATCGCCAAGCTGGTCGAGAAATCGCGCAGCCATGTCGCCAATCTGCAGCGCTTGCTGGCGCTGCCTGTCAGTGTGCTCAATCATCTTGAAGCCGGACGGCTCGATATGGGCCATGGCCGGGCGCTGATCGGGCTCGACAATGCCGCC
>DAIQNS010000018.1:6650-14937 GCA_036788315.1 Alteraurantiacibacter sp.
CGCAGCGCTGGCGGATCAGGCGGTCGCCAAGCGGCTATCGGTGCGCGAAGTCGAACAATTGGCGCGCAGAAACAAGGCGGAGGGAAGCGATCCATCGCGAAGGACCGTGTCAAACCGCGATCTGGCCCGCGATGCGGATATTGCAGCGGTCGAAAACCATCTGCAGGATCTCCTCGGCTTGCCGGTAAAGATCACCACCGATGCCAATCCGCGCTCGGGATCGATCACGGTGAAATTCCGTACGCTAGATCATCTTGATCTTATTTGTCAGAGACTTAGCGGCGGCGCGATTTAGCCTGTTAGCAAGTTGCGCGGCGCGACTTTACGCCTCGACTTCGCTTACTTGACCGGCAGCAGCTTGGTGGGCGCAGGCGCTTGCCGGGGAGCACGGCGCGGCGGGATGGCCCGCGCTGCGGTCGGCTCCTCGACCAGGACTTCCTCGATAGCTTCCCCCTCACACGGCCCGCAATTGCGCCGCACCACGGTCCTTTGCGGCGTCGCATCGGCCGACGACGTCATGATGGCCCCATGGCCACCATATCCGCCATGCCCGGCAATAGCACTGGGGCCCTGCGCTTCGTAGCGGCGCAGATAGGCGGCGCAATACTCAGCAGCATAAGGGTCGATTTCAAAGCCGGCATAGTCTTCGTTATCACCGTCGCGGTCGACCGCATTGCCGATTACAACGCCCGCAATCGTGCCAAGCCCGCCGCCGATCACAGTGCCGAGCAGCCGATCGCCATCGGCAATGCGGTTGCCCGCAACCCCGCCGACAATCGCGCCGAGGAGGCCGCCGATCAACCCGCCATCGGCATCGTCACGGTAATAGTCGTCAACATCATAGTGCCGCTCGCTCAGCATGATAGTGCAATCGGAAAGCCACGCGTCGCGCTCGGCAAGGCTGTAGCCAAACTGCGCGCCGGAAGTTGTTTGGCGCTGTTCGGAAGCCGGGATCCACCGGTAGCCTGCAGGCGCGCGCGGCAAATCCGCTTCATAGGCAATGTTTACCGGCGCATCTGCGGTGCCCCAGGCATCGCGCTCGTCCATCCAGACCGTTTCCGCTTCCATCTCGGGCAGATGATGATCGGCCAGAGCGGGCTGCGCGAAAGCGAGCATTGCGCTGGCAGACATGAGAGCGGCAATTCGAGCGGACATGCGAGTTTCCTTCCCCTGAGGAACAGACGCGAGGCGCCCGTTAATCCCATGGTTACGATAAAGCAGAGGAAATACGCAATTCTTCGGAAGGCCCTGTCCCGTTTCGCGTCAGATTCGCCGCGAGAGTAAAGCGGCCAGCGCCTCGATCCCGGTCTGGTCCTCGGCATCGAAGCGCGCAAGGGTGGGGCTGTCGAGGTCGATCACCGCAATGACCGCGCCATCGCGCTTCACCGGCACAACCAGTTCGGACAGGCTGCGTGCATCGCAGGCGATATGGCCGGGGAAAGCATGCACATCGGCGACGAGCTGCGTTTCGCCCGTTGCCGCGGCAGTTCCGCATACGCCCACGCCAAGCGCGATGCGGATGCAGGCTGGCCGCCCGGCAAAAGGGCCAAGCACAAGCTCGCCTGCGACCATCCGATAAAAGCCTGCCCAGTTACAATCGGAGATGAATTCGCCCATCAGCGCGGCGACATTGGCCATGTTCGCGATCGCGTCAGGCTCTGTCGCCGTCAGGGCATCGGCAGCGCTGAGCAGTTCGCGGTAGACCGCAGGCTTGGCAGCAAGGGCGGAGGGCGTGAAATCGAACATGATCTTCGCGCCCATAGACGCCAAAGCCGTTGCCGCCTAGCTTTCGCTCGCCTATCTTGGCACGATGTCCATCCTCAAGAAGATCCTCATCGCGCTCGCTGTCCTGATCCTTGTGGCAGGCGCCTTCCTGTGGTGGGTCTCGCGCGGCAATCCGGCGGAATACACGCTTGAGGAAACGAGCGGGACCGAGCCTGTGCTGGCCGAGCCCAAAGCCGAATGGTTCCCCACGGTCGCGGTCGCCGAGCCAATCGGCTGGGGCGAGGACGGCAAGCCCGAAGCCGCCGAAGGGCTGGTGGTCAACCGCTTTGCCGAAGGGCTCGAACATCCGCGCGTGATCTACACCATGCCCGGCGGCGATGTCCTTGTTACGCTGACGCGCGCGCCCGACAGTGCTGTTTCAGGCAATTGGTTGACGAATTTTGTCGCAGGCCTGCTGTTCGAGCGCGCCGGAGCGAGCGGGCCGTCGCCCAATCAGCTGGTGCTGCTACGCGACGCGGACGGGGACGGTGTGGCCGAGCAGCGCCATGTCCTGCGCGACGATCTCGATTCGCCCTCGGGCATCGCCTGGCACGATGGCTCGCTTTACGTCGCCAATCATGACGAGCTTCTGCGCTTCGATTACACCGAAGGTGCTACTGTTCTGGGAGGCGAGGCCGAGCAGGTTCTGGAACTGCCCGCTGCAGGCAATCACTGGATGCGCAACATCATCATCTCGGACGATGGCGAGAGGCTTTATGTCGCGGTCGGCTCGGCTTCGAATATCGGCGAGAAGGGCATGGACATCGAGGCGGGGCGCGCCGCGATCCATGAACTCAATCTGCGCACTGGCGTAGTGCGCCAGTTTGCGGCCGGGCTGCGCAATCCCAACGGCTTTGCCTGGCATCCCTGGACACAGGAATTGTGGACCACGGTGAACGAGCGCGACATGCTCGGCTCCGATCTGGTGCCCGATTACATGACCAATGTGCCGCTTGGCTCGCATTACGGCTGGCCATGGCTTTATTTCAACGATGTGGTCGATGAGCGGGTCGAGGCGCGCATGCCCGATTTCCTGCAGGAATACACCCGCACGCCCGAATATGCGCTCGGCGCGCATACTGCGCCGCTGGGCATGGTGTTCACGCAGGGAGGAGCGCGCATGGGGCCAGCTTTCGGCCCGGGCGCCTATGTTGCGCGGCACGGCTCGTGGAACCGCAAACCCGCTGCAGGCTACGATGTGGTGTTCGTCGAATTCGACAATCTGGGCAATCCGGTCGGCAAGCCCCGAACCGTGCTGGGCAGCTTTCTGGCTGGCGATGGGAAGACTTACGGGCGGCCCACATGGGTGGCGTGGAGCGCGGGCGGGGCGCTTCTGGTCAGCGACGATACTGCCGGAATCATCTGGCGCGTGATCGACCCCAATGCCGCGCCTGCCCCCGCAATCGAGCGTACGCGGGTCGAATCGCTGAAACCGCGCCGCGAACTCATCGGCGACCCGGCGCGCGCTTTCGAAAATCCCCCGGCTGACCTGATGATGCCCGGCGCCTTCTGAGGATCAGCGAAGGAGCTTCTTCCCCTCGCGTCCCGCAAGTTCCGTAATGAAATGCCATGCCACGCGGCCCGAGCGCGCGCCGCGCCGCTTTGCCCATTCGAGCGCCTCGGCTTCATCGAGCGGCAAATCGTAGGCGCGCGCATAACCGCGCAGCATACCGAGAAAAGCGTCCTGATCGCAGGCATGGAAGCCCAGCGAGAGGCCAAAGCGGTCCGCGAGCGCAAGTTGATCATCGACCATGTCGCGCGGATTGATCGGATCGTCCTGTTCGCTCGCATGGCGCGCAAGGATCGCGCGGCGATTGGAGGTCACGGCAATGCGCACATTGTCCGGCCGCGCCTCGACCCCGCCATCGAGCCAGCTGCGCAGATGGCGCGGTGTGGTCATATCCCCCTCGGCAAAACCAAGATCGTCAATAAAGACGAGGAAATTGCGTTTTATATTAAGCAATTGGTTGAAAAGCGCGGGCAATGACGTCACCGCGTCAGTGCCCACTTGAACAAGCGCAATCTGCCCGCCGCCAGCCTGTGCTGCCACCACTGCGGCGCGCAGAATCGCGGATTTCCCCATTCCGCGCGCGCCCCACAAGAGCATGTCATGTGCAGGCAATCCTTCGGCAAGGCGCGCCACATTTCCGGTAACCGCGTCCTTCTGCTGGTCGATGCCGCGCAACAATTCCAGCCTCGCGGCTTCGATCCGTGCAACCGCGCGCGCCGTGCCGTCCCATACATAGGCGGGCGCACCAAGCCAGTCGGGCGCGGCGGCGGGCGCTGGAGCAATCCGCTCAAGAGCAGCGGCAATACGCCGGAGAGTATCGTCATCCATAATCTCCTCGCCTATAGCGCGCCGTGATGGACCACAAGACACCGATCATTGCCGCCGATGCGGCCGGGCTGGCGCAGGCGGCGGAAATCCTCGCGCGCGGCGGACTTGTCGCGGTGCCGACAGAGACGGTCTACGGGCTCGCTGCACGCGCGGACGACGACCGGGCGGTGCGGGCGATTTACGCAGCCAAGGGACGCCCCGGGCACAATCCGCTGATCGTACATGTTCCCGGACTGGACGAGGCGCAGGAGCTTGCCGAATTCGGGCCTGAGGCGGCGGATCTGGCGCGCCTCCATTGGCCTGGCCCCCTGACGCTGGTCCTGCCGCGCAAGGCCGAGGCCGGGCTAGCCGCTGCCGTGAGCGCCGGACTGCCGAGCGTGGCGCTGCGCGCTCCGGCACACCCCGCAATGCGCGCGCTGCTTGCGCTGTGCCCCTTTACGCTTGCCGCGCCTTCGGCCAACCGCAGCGGCTTCATAAGCCCCACCTGCGCCGCGCATGTCGCAGCCTCGCTCGATGGGCGGATCGATCTCATTCTCGACGGCGGGACGTGCGCCGGAGGGCTCGAATCGACCATCATCGCCATTCGTGCCGATGGATCGCGCGAAATCCTGCGTCCCGGCCCGCTGTTTGCTGGCGAAATCGTCACTTTGCTGGGTGAGGCGATAGAGGCTCCGGGGCAGTTGCTGCGCCATTATGCGCCAGGAAAGCCCGTCCGGCTTCGCGCCATGACGCCAGCGGCCGACGAATTCATGATCGGGTTCGGTGCAGTCGGTGGCGATTGCAACCTTTCTGCAAGGGGTGATCTGCCCGAGGCGGCGGCGCAGCTCTATGCCTGCCTGCATCTGGGTGCGAATTCGCAGAAGCCCCGCATCGCGGTCGCGCCGGTTCCGCTGGATGGCCTCGGCGCTGCAATCAATGACCGCTTGCGGCGCGCGTCGAGCTAATCTTCCTGCTCGACCGGGATGCCCGGCATCAGCGCATCCATCTCGCGGCGCAGGTTTACAGCTTCGCGGCAGGCATTGTCGCTGCCTTCTTCGCATTGGCGCGCCTGCTTTTCATATTCGCGCTCGAGTTTGCCAAGTCGTTCCTCGCGCCGTCTTATCTCGCGCCCGCGCTGCTCATCGGCTTCGGATTGGCTCGTGGTGGCAAGATCGGCTGCCTTGCTTACGACTTTTACCGGCGCACTCGCCACGTCGATCGCAGTGCGCACCACGCATCCGCTGGAAAAGACAGCAAGCGTGAGGACAAGAGCAGCGCGCCATATGGTCATACCCTGCCATGCCACAGGAAAACTTGCCCAAACATGACGAAAGTGCGCGCGGGGTGAGCCAGCAACGAAAAGGGCCGCTCGCGAATGTCGCAAGCGGCCCCTTCGTGCGTCGTGCAGCGCGCGTGTACGCGATCAAGCGTCTTCGGTATTGTCGTAATATTGCGGCGCGTGTTCGCGCAGCACATCGAGAATCTTGAGCAGCGCAGCTGGCTCGTCAGTCTTTTCCATGGCGGCAAGTTCGCGTGCCAGGCGGCTCGATGCCGCTTCGAAGATCTGCCGTTCGGAATAGCTTTGCTCGGGCTGATCTTCCGGGCGGAACAAATCACGCGTCACTTCGGCAATCGATACCAGATCGCCCGAATTGATCTTCGCTTCGTATTCCTGCGCCCGGCGGCTCCACATGGTGCGCTTGACCTTGGGCTTGCCCTTCAGGGTTTCCATCGCTTCCTTCAGGGTCTTGTCCGAGGAAAGCTTGCGCATTCCGATCGCTTCGACCTTGTTCACCGGAACGCGAAGCGTCATGCGCTCTTTTTCGAACCGCAAGACATAAAGCTCAAGCTGCATCCCGGCGATTTCCTCGCTCTGCAGCTCGATCACACGGCCCACGCCGTGCTTGGGATACACCACATAATCACCGACATCGAAGGCAGGTGTATTGGCAACCATAAATTGTCCTTTCTCAACCGGTCAGGCCTGAATCAGCGAAAAACTCCTTGGACCGCGCGACAGGATCGGCGGTATCAATGGAGCGTAGAGTTCGCTGGTAGCGGGGAGCCTGCCTTCCTATCCGCCTGCAGCTTAAAATGGGCTGCAGTCGATAGTAATATAACAGCTTCGTAACATAAAAGCCACCCCTCGCGCTCAAGGAACGTTCTCAAGCACGAACAGAATCGGCAATTTCATACGATACGTTTTTACAAGCTTTCGATCAAGCCGGGTTCAGGAGGCAATCAAACCGCTACCCGGCTCCGATCAATCACCTTCGCCGGGCGCTTCGGAAAAGAACTTCTCGAACTTGCCATCCTCGCCCTTGTGCTCGTCAGCATCTTCGGGCGGCTGCTTGGCTTCGGTGATATTGGGCCAAACGGCGGAGAACTTGGTGTTCAGCTCAAGCCATTTCTCGAGGCCGTCCTCGGTA
Organism: Alteraurantiacibacter sp.; assembly: GCA_036788315.1. Lineage (GTDB taxonomy): Bacteria > Pseudomonadota > Alphaproteobacteria > Sphingomonadales > Sphingomonadaceae > Alteraurantiacibacter. The sequence continues at coordinate 13,161 of DAIQNS010000018.1, forward strand.
TCGGGCAGGATCGCTTCGGCAGGGCATTCGGGTTCGCAAACGCCGCAATCGATACATTCGGACGGGTTGATGACGAGCATGTTCTCGCCCTCGTAAAAGCAATCGACCGGGCACACTTCAACGCAATCGGTATATTTGCATTTGATGCAGGCATCGGTGACGACATAGGTCATTGAACGCGTTCCTCGGGTCTTGCGGCGCACAGGCTGCGGGATTTTGCCCTCGCTATGGCGAGAAATCAGCCAGCGTCAAGGCTCTCATAGCAGCTTTGTGCCTCTCTAGCGGGCCCGCGCCTTTCTGGCAGCGTGTTTATCCGGATCACGGCTATGCGGCTTGGTAGCGGCAAGGTCAGCACATCGCCCGCACCCACCGCTTCCCCGACGCGCAGCACGCGCCGCCCGTTGCAGCGCAGGTGCCCCTCGAGAATCCAACGCTGCGCGAAAGATCTGCTGGGTGCAAAGCGCAGGCGCACCAGCAGCAGATCGAGCCGCAATGCCTCAGGACTTGCCAAGCAGGTCTGCCAGCCCGGACAGGGCCTTGCTAGTTGCGGGGCCGGTTGCGGGGCCGGTCGTGGGGCTGGTCGTGGGCCGGGAACCAGAGCGAGCTTCTGGCACCTTTGCCTGAGCAGCGGGTTTCGGGCGGCGCGCGGCAGGTTTCCCGCGCACCCTCTCGGGGCGGGCTTGACGCGCGGGGCGACCGGGTTCGCCCGGCCTTGCGCCATCCTTGCGCGCCGGGCGCCAGCTCCATGGCGCAGGTTCGGGCGGGCCGAAAACGCCTTCGGCCAGCGGCCGGGCCTGGCCTTTGCGAAAACCCGCATCGCGCATCAGACTGGCGAAATTCTGCGCGGTCAGCCCCATGCTGGTGGGGAGCGCCTCGTCAATGGCGAAGCCGCGCCTGGCCTTGCTGCTCGCGCTTTTTGCACGTTGCTCGTGGGCGGCGCGAAACAGTTTCTCCGCCATATCCACCCGGATCGCCTGCCCGCCCGCGCGGCGGTAGCCAGCGGGCACTTGCTGCGCACCCTCGATCACCGCTTCCATCCCGGGATTGAGCACGCGGCGATCAATCTCCAGCGCGCGCAGAAGGCTGCGCGGGCCAGGTTTCAGCAATGCGGGCATGAACACATCGAGCGCGCCGATCTGCACGCCGAGCTTGCGCAGGAAAGGTCGCTTATCCTTGGGGATATGGGCAAGCCCCGCAGCTTCGCGCTGCACCACCCCTGCGCCTTGCGCCAGGACGAGGAGCAAGGCGCGCACTTCGGTACCCGCATCGGGATCGGTCGCGGCCTCCTCGATCGCGCGCAGCGGCGCAAGCGGCGCAAGCTGGCCTTGCAGCCAATGATCGAGCGCTTCGTGCAGCCGCGCCTTGTGCGCCGGATCGAGCACGCCCAGCTCCTTGGCGATTCTCAGGCGCACACGTGAAGAGTTTTTGCCCGTTTCGAGATGGGCGACAGGCCTGCCATCGCGCTCGACCGCGCCTTTGACGATGGTGAGATCGCCCAGTTCCTGCGCCACGAGCATCTGCGCCTTTTGCGCCAGTAGCGAGGGCATATGCCGCTCGGCCGCTGCGAGCATGAGCTTGCGGTCCTCGCTTGTCGCTGTCTCATCGACCACGAAGCGGAAGCCCTCAAGCTGCCCGATCACCTGGTCCTCGACCATGACGCGCCCATCCTCGGCCAGTCTTACCCGCAAAAGTCCTGCATCCTTGCCCATTCCCTTCAACAAAACCGCCGTGCGGCGGTTGACGATCAACGTATCAGACCACAGCGCAGAGCCGTCCT
>DAIQNS010000018.1:14947-16929 GCA_036788315.1 Alteraurantiacibacter sp.
GTTGACGAAACGCTCGGTCAGCCGCTGGTGCAAGGCGTCCGAGAGCCGCGCCTCCACCGCCCGCGCCCGCGCGGCCATCTCACTACGTGCCAGCACCCAGTCGGGCCGCTGGCAGATATAAGCCCAGCTGCGAATCGCCGCGAGGCGCATCTGCAACGTATCGATATCGCCGCCGGTCCGGTCCAGCTCCGATATGCGCGCCGCCACAAAGTCTGCACCGATATAGCCTGCCTGCAGATCGCGCCATAGCCGGGCGACGAAGCGCGCGTGCGCATCGGCACCCTGCTGGCGGAAATCGGGGAGTTGGCACGCTTCCCAGAAGCGGCGCACCATGCCGGGCGTGGTCAGGCCTGGCGCAATGGCGTCATCTTCGGCAAGGCGCTTGAGCACGGCAAGATCAATCGCCTCGGGCGCGCGGGCGAGCATGGCTTCAAGCGGCGGCGCTTCGAGATCGCCGATCAACACATCGAGCGTATCGCAGCGCGGTTCGGGATCGCGCCAATAGGCTTTGGCAAGCGGCGCAAAGCTGTGCTGCTCGATCGCGAAAATCTCGTCCTCGGTAAACTCGAAAGGCGCGCTGTGGTCGCTGCCCGATGTGCCGCCGCCCGCCAGAACGCCGAAGGAACCATCGGTCTGGTGACGCCCCGCGCGTCCGGCAATCTGCGCCATTTCAGCAGGCGTCAGCCGCCGCTTGCGCACGCCGTCAAACTTGCTCAGCGCGGCAAAGGCGACATGGCGCACATCGAGATTGAGCCCCATGCCGATCGCATCGGTGGCAACGATGTAATCAACTTCGCCCGACTGGAACAGTTCGACCTGACGGTTGCGCGTTTCCGGGCTGAGCGCGCCCATCACTACTGCCGCGCCGCCGCGAAAACGCCGCAAGAGCTCGGCCATCTGATAGACCTGCTCGACCGAGAAGGCGACAATCGCCGAGCGCGGCGGCAAGCGCGAAAGCTTGGCCGAGCCCGCATGCGTCAGCGTGGAAAACCGCGGCCGATCCTCGATCTGCGCTTCGGGCACAAGCGCGCGCACCAGCGGCGCAAGCGTCGCCGAGCCGAGCAGCATTGTTTCGTCGCGCCCGCGCGCATTGAGCAGGCGGTCGGTGAAGATATGACCGCGCTCGCGGTCGGCGCAGATCTGCGCCTCGTCGAGCGCGACAAAGGCCTTGTCCCCGCCAAGCCGAGGCATCGCTTCGGCAGTGCACAGGAAGTAGCGCGCATTGGGCGGCTCGATCCGTTCCTCGCCAGTGATCAGCGCGGTCGCGGCATCGCCCTTGATGGCGCGCACCTTGTCATAGACCTCGCGCGCCAGCAGCCGCAGCGGGAACCCGATGGCTCCGCTCGCATGGCCGCACATCCGCTCGATCGCCAGATGCGTCTTGCCGGTATTGGTCGGCCCGAGGATCGCGCGGATCCGACTGGAAGGATAATGGCCCGGCACAGTGCGGCGAACATGGCCTCGCGGCTCGCCTATCGCAAGGCATATGCCGCCACCTTTCGCGGCCCGCCTCTCGCTTGGCCGCTGATTGGACTCAGCTCACCGCTGTTAAGACCGAATTTACTTTGTTGCGGCAGTAAATTGGCTCCATTATGTGCGCAGGTTCCGGACAGGACATGTTCGGTCGGCGCGAGCCAGACCTTGACGCCACAGGAGGGCGCTTGAACACCGAGGGCGAAACATCGGCCACTCACGGCGACGCGGGGCTTGCGCCTGCGCGGGCGATTGCGCGCACCTATCTGCTTTCGGACGAGGCGCCGCGTGCGCCGCGCAAGGTTACGCGCGCATCGGGCTTTGCCGATCATTATGGCGAATGGCGCGCGCGCATGTCCGCCCGGCTCCAGACGCTCGATATAGCGCCCGATCTGGCGCGCGGGATCGGCTCGGTGCGCTGGCTGCGCGGGACTGCGACACTTGTGGTCCTGAGCGCGATCGCCTTTGCCGCCTGGCCGGGCTTCTCGCCCGTCGAAGCTGCCCCCGCG
>DAIQNS010000019.1:0-16651 GCA_036788315.1 Alteraurantiacibacter sp.
CAATCCTGCCCCGAATTGCTGGCACGGGCAGGCTGGAAGGACGCGGTCGTCGACAGTCACCGGCTTACGGTACGCTACGCCAAGTTCGACCGCCTGATCGCGGATTTGCGCGCGCAAGCGCTTGGCAATGTGCTCGCAAACACGCCCCCGCCGCTCGGCAAGGCAGCCGCCGCCCGCGCCCGCGAGGCCTTTCTTGCGCAGGCGGACGCGGACGGCAAAGTCAGCGAAATTTTCGAGATCATTACCCTTACGGGCCGCCGCTAGCTCTTCAAGGCCGCCTGTGCGGCTGCCAGCCGGGCAATCGGCACGCGGTAGGGCGAGGCCGAAACGTAATCGAGCCCGATCTTCTCGCAAAAGGCAATGCTCGCCGGATCGCCGCCATGTTCGCCGCAAATGCCCAGCTTGATCTCCGGCCGGGTCGCGCGGCCACGGTCGCTGGCCATTTCCACCAATTGACCGACCCCGTCGATATCCAGGCTGACGAAAGGATCGCGCGGATAAATGCCCTGCTCGACATAGGGCGCGAGGAAACGCGCGGCATCGTCGCGGCTGACGCCAAGCGTGGTTTGCGTAAGATCATTAGTGCCAAAGGAGAAGAACATAGCCTCCTCGGCAATTTCGCCCGCCATCAGCGCAGCGCGCGGCAATTCGATCATCGTGCCGACGAGATATTCGAGTGTACGCCCCTGTTCGGCAAAAACCTGCGCGGCGACGCGATCGACCAGCTTGCGCAGGATTTCAAGCTCGCGCTTGGTGGCGACAAGCGGGATCATCACTTCAGGCACGACGGGATCGCCGCCCTCGGCGGTCACCGTGCAGGCGGCTTCAAAAATGGCGCGCGCCTGCATCTCGTAGATTTCGGGATAAGTAATCCCCAGTCGGCACCCGCGATGGCCAAGCATCGGATTGAATTCATGCAATTCCGAGGCCCGGCGCCGCAGATGATCCTCGCCCACGCCGATCGCATCGGCCAGCTCGGAAAACTCCGCGTCGCCGGTTGGCAGGAATTCGTGCAGCGGCGGATCGAGTAGTCGGATGGTGCACGGCAGGCCCGCCATGCTGCGGAAAATCCCGGCGAAATCGCCGCGCTGCTCAGGCAAAAGCTTTTCCAGAGCGGCGCGGCGTTCGGTCTCGCTGTCCGCAAGAATCATCGCGCGGACGGAGAGAATGCGCCCTGCATCGAAGAACATGTGCTCGGTGCGGCACAGGCCAATGCCCTCCGCGCCGAACTGGCGCGCGGTTTTGCAGTCCTCGGGCGTTTCGGCATTGGTGCGCACCTTCATGCGGCGGTGCTTGTCGGCCCATTCCATCAGCACCCCGAAATCGCCCGCAAGCTCGGGTTCGATGGTGGGGACTTCGCCCGCCATTACCTGCCCGGTCGAACCATCGAGCGTGATGATATCGCCTTCGGTCAATTCGCGCGTTCCGATACGCAAGGTGCGGCTTGCCAGATTGATCGAGACGCTCGACGCGCCCGATACGCAGGGGCGGCCCATCCCGCGCGCAACTACTGCGGCATGGCTGGTCATACCCCCGCGCGCCGTAAGGATACCGCGCGCAGCGTGCATGCCGTGAATATCCTCGGGCGAGGTTTCGACGCGCACCAGAATGACCGCCTCGCCGCGCTGCGAGAGCGTTTCGGCCTTGTCGGAATCGAGCACGATCTTGCCCGAAGCCGCGCCCGGCGATGCAGGCAGACCGCTGGTGAGGACATCGCGCGGTGCTTCGGGATCGAGCGTGGGATGGAGCAGCTGATCAAGCGCCATGGGATCGACGCGCAGGATCGCGGTTTCCTCGTCGATCAGCCCTTCCTCGACCATGTCGACCGCCATCTTGAGCGCTGCTTTGGCGGTGCGCTTGCCGGCCCGGGTTTGCAGCATCCACAGCTTGCCCTGCTGCACGGTAAACTCGATGTCCTGCATATCGTGGTAGTGGTTCTCAAGCAGGTCGAACACGCGGGCGAGTTCGCCATAGGCGTCGGGCATCGCCTCTTCCATGCTTGGCGCGCTGGATCCAGCCGCTTCGCGTGCCGCTTTGGTCAGATATTGCGGCGTGCGGATGCCCGCGACCACGTCTTCGCCTTGCGCATTGACCAGCCATTCGCCGTAGAAGGCGCGCTCGCCGGTCGAAGGATTGCGCGTGAAGGCGACGCCAGTGGCGCTGGTATCGCCCATGTTGCCGAATACCATCGCCTGCACATTGACTGCGGTGCCCCACTCCGGCGGGATCGCGTTGAGGCGGCGATAGACTTTGGCGCGTTCGCTGTCCCAACTGTCGAAAACCGCCGCGATCGCGCCCCACAACTGCTCCTGCACGTCTTGCGGGAATGGCCTGCCAAGCTCGCGCTCGACGATGGCCTTGTATTCGCCAACAAGGCCTTCCCAATCCTGCGCGGAAAGCTCTGTATCCGAGAAGAAGCCTTGATCTTCCTTCACGATTTCAAGTGCTTCCTCGAACGCGCCATGGTCAAGCCCGAGCACGACATCGGAATACATCTGCACGAATCGGCGATAGGAATCCCATGCGAAACGCGCATCGCCGCTGGTTTGCGCAAGGCCCACCACGGTCTCGTCGTTGAGACCGAGATTGAGCACAGTATCCATCATTCCGGGCATCGAAACGCGCGCGCCTGAGCGCACCGAGACGAGCAAGGGATCGCCTGCATCGCCGAATGTCTTGCCCACCGCAGCTTCGATATGCGTCAGCGCATGCGCAACCTGTGCACGCAACTCCGCGGAAAAATCCGCGCCCTCGCGAAGGTAGCGGACGCATTCCTCGGTGGTGATTGTGAAACCCGGAGGCACCGGCAAGCCGATCCCCGCCATTTCTGCCAAATTCGCGCCCTTCCCGCCCTGAAGGTTCTTGTCCCGCGCGCGCGGATCATCGTGGGTCGCGCCGCCGCCGAATGTATAGACCGATTGGCTCATGAATTGGCTCGTTCTTCCTGCTTGGGCGCGCCCCTTGGCTGGAGCGGTCTACCCCTCGATTCTCGAAAAATCGGCTACATTGTGCACTGCAGCACGGAAGCGTGCAAGCAATGCGAGGCGTGATCCTCGCTTGGCGGCGTTCTCGTCATTGACGGTCACCTGGTCGAAGAACGCATCGATCGGATCGCGCAGCGAGGCGAGCGCATCCATCGCGCCAGCAAAATCCTCCGCCGCAATCGCGGCTTCGGCGCGGGGCTGCGCCGCATCGAGCGCATCGATCAGCGCCTGCTCGGCAGGTTCGCGGGCGTAAGTGTCCTGCTCCTCATGCCTTTGCGCCATCTGCGCATCGACCACTTCCTTGAGATCGGGATCGTCCACCAGCGCAAGCGGGTCTTCCTCGCCCGTCTGCGCGATTTCGCCTTCGGCGCCGTGCCAGTCTTCCTTCTTGAGGATGTTCGAGGCGCGCTTGTACGCGGCGAGCAGGTTGGCGCCCTCAGCGGTTTCGATATAGTTCTGCAATGCCTTCACCCTTGCCAGCAGGCGGACGAGATCGTCCTCGCCGCCAAGGGAGAACACCGCATCGATAAGATCGTGCCGGACACCGGCTTCGCGTTGCTGGACTTTTAGGCGGTCGATCAGGAAAGTCAGGATTTCGTCTACTAACTCAGACATTGCTGCTTCGTTTTTGGCATCCGCCTCGTTGTGGGGCGTTCCATCTCCGAGACCAGCGCCGTAGAGTCGCTGGAAAATGTAAAGAGAATCAGTGTCGGGCTGCAGAATTGGTTGAGCGCGAATGACCTTTTCCAAAGAGTATTTTAGGATATTGGTCGCGTCCAAAGACAGCTTAGCAAGTGCCGCACGTCGGAGCGCAAACGGATCCTTGGATCCAGTCGGCAATTCTTCAATAGCAAAGAACCCAACCAGCGTATCCAGCTTATCCGCCAAACTCACCGCCACCGTCACCGGAGCAGTCGGCACATCATCGCCCTGCCCCACGGGCTTGTAATGATCACGGATCGCATCGGCTACTTCGCCCGGCAGCCCCTCGGCGCGGGCGTAGTAGCCGCCCATCAGACCTTGCAATTCGGGGAATTCGCCAACCATCTCGGTGACCAGATCAGCCTTGCACAGCCACGCGGCCTGTTCGGCAAGATCGGCGAGGCGCGCGCGATCCTCCCCGGAACGGGGAGGAATTATCCCCTCTTCGACCAACCACCGCGCCATCTTCGCAACGCGCTTGACCTTGTCGGCGACCGTGCCCAGCTTCTCGTGGAAAGTAATCCGCGCCAGCCCCTCGGCGTGCTGCGCCAACGTCTTCTTGCGGTCTTGCTCCCAGAAAAAGCGCGCGTCCGAAAGCCTTGCGGCGAGCACCTTGCGGTTGCCGTCGACAATCGCCGCGCCGCCGTCTTCCGCGGCAATATTGGCGGTGCAGACAAAGGCGTTCGCAAGCTCGCCTTCGGGCTTCTCGCAGACGAAATATTTCTGGTTCACCCGCGCGGTTAGCTGGATCACTTCGGGCGGCACGTCGAGAAAAGCCTCGTCGAAACGGCCGAGCAGCGGCACGGGCCATTCGGTCAGACCGGCGTTTTCGACCACCAGCCCCTCGTCCGCGACCAGCGTGAGCCCGGCCCCGCTTGCGACGCGCGCCGCGCCTTCGCGAATGATTGCCTCGCGCTCCTTGTGATCGACGATCACATGGCACGCGCGCAGCTTTTCCTGATAGTCGCCCGCGCCGCCGATGGTGATCTCGCCGCAGTGGTGGAAGCGGTGGCCAAGCGTGGCAAAGCCGCTGCCGATTGCGCCCGCTTCGCACGCCACCAGATCTTCGCCCAGAATGGCAACAATGCCCGACAGAGGCCTGACCCAGCGCATGCTTTCGGTGCTGAGCGAAGCTGCGCCCCAGCGCATGCTCTTGGGCCACGAGAAATCGCGGATGATCGCCGGGATGGCTTCGGCCAGCACATCGCGGACATCGCGGCCCGGTTTCTCGATCACTGCGAACCAGGTCGCGCGGCCTTTCACATCGCGTTCTTCAAGCTGTTCACGCGTCACACCGCTCTTGCGGCAGAAGCCTTCGACCGCCTGATCGGGCGCGCCAACCGGCGGGCCTTTGGCTTCCTCGCTCACCGCCTTGGTGGCTTGCGGCAGATCGCGCGCAATCAGGGCAAGACGGCGCGGGGTCGACCAGATGGTGAGTTCGCCAAACGCCACGCCTGCCGCGTCCATCTCGCGGCGGAACAGCTTTTCGAGTTCAGCCCGAGCGCCCGCCTGCATCCGGGCAGGAATCTCTTCGCAGCGCAATTCGAGCAGGAAGTCGCTCATGCCTCATCCCCCGCGTCGTCATTGCGAGCGAAGCGAAGCAATCCAGAGCGGTCGTGCGATACGCCTCTGGATTGCCGCGGTGCCTGCGGCTCCTCGCAATGACGAAGTGGGCGGGAAACTGGAATCATGCGCTCCACTCCGGGAACTTCGCCGCCCAACCCTCGGCCTCCTTGGCCATATGCGCCTCGCACGATCCGCGCGCGAGATCGCGCACCCGGCCCATGTAGCTGGCGCGCTCCTGCACGCTGATCACGCCGCGCGCCTGCAGGAGATTGAAGACATGGCTTGCTTCGACCGCCTGTTCATAGGCGGCAATCGGCACATTGGCGGCCAGCGCATTGCGGCACTCCGCCTCGGCCATGGCGAAGGCCTTGAACAGGCCATCCGTATCGGCAACCTCGAAGTTCCATTTCGACATTTGGCGTTCGTTTTCAAGAAACACATCGCCATAGGATACGCCTGCGGCATTGAACGCCAGATCGTAAACACTGTCGACGCCCTGGATATACATCGCGAGCCTTTCGAGCCCGTAAGTCAACTCGCCCGCGACCGGCTTGCAATCGAAGCCGCCCATTTGCTGGAAATAGGTGAACTGGGTGACTTCCATCCCGTCGCACCATACTTCCCAGCCCAGACCCCATGCGCCGAGTGTCGGGCTTTCCCAGTCATCTTCAACAAAGCGGATATCGTGATGCAGCGGATCGACCCCGATCACGCGCAGGCTTTGGAGGTAAAGCTCCTGAATATCGGGCGGGCTCGGCTTGAGGATCACCTGATACTGGTAGTAATGCTGCAATCGGTTGGGGTTCTCGCCGTAGCGGCCATCGGTGGGGCGGCGGCACGGCTGAACGAAAGCGGCATTCCACGGTTCGGGCCCAAGCGCGCGTAAAGTGGTGGCGGTGTGAAATGTGCCCGCACCCATGCGCATGTCGTAAGGCTGAAGTATCGCGCAGCCTTGTGCGCTCCAGAAATCGTGGAGCGCAAGGATCATGTCCTGAAAGCTGCGTGTGGGATCGCGTTCAAGGATGTGGGTCATTATGCGCGCGGCTTTGGCTCATGGTCTGCGCAGCGTCAATGCTGCACATGCACATGCCTGCTTGACAATTCCGCCGCCAAATGCGCGAAATGCGGCGATGAAGACATTGGACTGGCGCAAACCGCTATGGGCTCTGGGCGCGGCGCTGCTGGCGCTGGCGCCATTGTTTCCGGCCATGGCGCAGGCGGCTGGCCAATACCCCTTCAAGCAGGATTACGAGCCGTCTCCAGCGATCTGGCGCCTCGCGGATGAAGATACCACAATCTATCTTTTCGGCACGATCCACATTCTGCCTGAAGGCTTCAAATGGCGTTCTGCGGAGCTTGATGCGATTGTCGCTGAGGTTGACGAGCTGATCGTCGAGACCACGGACAAGGATGCAGAAAAGGATATTGCGGCGCTGTCAGGCAAGCTGGAAAAGATTTACGCCGGGAAGATGAGTATATCCAATCAGTTGCCCGCAAGATTGCGCGATAAGTGGGCCTTGTTCACCAGCCAGAACGCGGAAGGAGCCTTGATGGATCAGGCCCCTCTTCTGCTGGGCATATTGTCGATGTTCATGGCGGGGGCTGAAGAAGATGTTTCGCGCCGCGAACATGGCGTGGAAACGGTGCTCGAAGCCGAATTTGCGGCCAGCGGACGACCGATCGGATCGATCGAAGCCTTCCCCGATATCCTTTTGTCGCTTTATCGCAACAGCGACAAGCAGGCGATACGCGATCTGGGGCAGGAACTTGACCGGTGGAACGGCAAGGGCCCGCTGTTTCCCGACCTCTATCTGCATTCCGAGGATGCGGATTTCTGGGCGATGGAGCATGCCTGGGCCAAGGGCGACGTCGGCGAAGACATCGACCTGGGATTGGGCGATGGCAAGCTGGGCCAGCGTTTCCGCCGGATCCTGCTGGAAGATCGCAACCGCGCCTGGGCCGGATGGCTCGAGAAACGGCTTGAGCAGCCGGGCAAAGTACTGGTCGCGGTGGGTGCGGGTCATTTCGACGGGCATGATGCGGTACAGGTGATGCTTGAAGAGCGCGGACTTCGCGCTGAACGCATCCACTAAAATCCCAATATAATCGGTCACTTGATTTCGCGCATGTCGTGAAATGCTGACCCTTTGTCAGGTAGACTTGACTTTGTCATGTAGGCACGACATAAAGTCATGCAAACCTGACATATTTTCAGGGTTGAGTTTTACAAAGAGCGGACGCTGCAGCCATGAACAATCAGCTCAAAGTCCTGCGCGCAATGCGCAATTGGAGCCAGGCCGAGCTGGCCGTGCAGCTTGATGTCTCGCGTCAGGCGGTCAATGCCATCGAGACAGGCAAGCACGATCCCTCGCTGCCCTTGGCCTTTCGCATCGCGCGCCTGTTCGACAAGCCGATTGAGGAGATATTCGATGACGGCGCAAATTAATGCCAGGATTGCCATCTGGGCCGTCCGCCTGGCCTTGTTTGTCAGCGCTTTTGCGCTTGGCTGCGGCCTTGCCCGGCTTGAACGCAGCGAAGCTTGCTGCACCACGCTTGCCAGTTTTGCACCCATGCTTGCCTGAACCTTTTTGTCGAAGGACTTTGCCATGACCCCTGCCCCGCAAACATCCCCCAGTCCCAGCGAAAGGGAGGACTCGCACGCCTTGACGATAGTCAAATGGCTCGGAATGTTGATATTTGCCAGCTTTGCCCTCGGCTTCGCTGTTGCAGGGATTGAAAGCGTGCTCGAGACGCCGGATTCGTTGCAAAACTGGCTGATCACAGCGGCGGGAACAGCCGGACTGGCACTCTCGGTCCTTTTCGCTCTCCGACTGATCCGCAGTCGCCAAAAGGAGCCGCTCTCAAGATCGGAAAAGCGCGGCAATTATCTGTTGATCGCGTCAGGACTGCTTGGCGGCGTCCTCTCCTTGGCGATGATCGTGGGCACCAGCATGCTGGGCGCCAAGTTCGACCTGTTCAGCAATGATCCCATTCCCGGCGTGGTTGCCACCATCGCGATAGGGACATGGCTTTGCATCATGCCGTGGATTTCCTTGGCCTGGTATCGCACCGTCGACGAGATCGAGCGCGACAACAGCAATTTCGGCGCGCTGCTTGCCCTGTATTCCTACGCCACCCTTGCGCCGACCTGGTGGCTGGGATGGCGCGGCGGCTTCTTGCCCGAGCCACAGGATATGCTGATTTATATCGCCGTAATCGCCATTTGGAGCATTGGCTGGCTCTGGCGGCGGATCGCTTGAATTCCTATCTGCCCCTCCAACAGCAAAGGACCCCTAAGATGTTTTCCCTTCGCAAATGTTTGTCCCGTGCCGCTGGCGCCTTGGCGCTTGCCCTTACGCCCGGAATCGCACTGGCGCATGATCATGCGGTCGAAATGGCCGAGCCAGCGCCTGCAAACGCGCCCGCCCTGTGGAAGCTGACAGATGAGGACACCACGATCTACATGTTCGGCACTGTCCATGTTCTGCCTGACGGCGTCGAGTGGATGGATGAGCGCATTGCCTCGGCGTTCGAAAGCGCGGATCAGTTGGTGACCGAAGTCGACATGCGCGAAATGCAGGAAAGCGCGCAATTGATGGCGGAGGCCGGACTGATCCAGACCGGTGTCACGCTGCGCTCGATGATGACCGATGAAGACCGCGCCGAATACGAGGCCGCCGTCACCAGTCTTGGCCTTCCCGCCGAAGCGCTCGACCCGCTGGAACCATGGTTCGCCTCGCTCAACCTTTCGCTGCTGCCGCTGATGCAAGCTGGCTATAACCCGCTGTCAGGAGTCGAGATGGTGTTCGAAGGCATGGCTGAGGGCAAATCGCGCGCGGCGCTGGAAACGGTGGCGGATCAGGTCGAACTGTTCGACGGGATGGCGCTCGATGCGCAGCTTGTCATGCTTGATGCCACAGTCGAGATGGTGCCGCAGGTGACCACGATGGTGGGCTCGATGGTCGAAAAATGGTTGCAGGGCGATGCCGATGGCCTTGCCGAGTTGATGACGGCGAGCATGGATGATCCTGCACTTTACCAACGCCTTCTGGTGGACCGGAACGTCAAATGGGTCGACTGGATCGAAAAGCGGCTTGAGGAGCCGGGCACTGCCTTCATGGCGGTTGGCGCGGGGCATCTGGCCGGTGAAGGCAGCGTACAGCAACTGCTTGGCGCGCGCGGACTGACGGTCGAGCGGGTCCATTGATACAGCGCGCGCTCTTCGCTTTGCTGGGCGCGCTGTGGCTTGCAGGATGCGGCGTCTTTGGCGGCGAGGAGGATTGGGGCGAGCCCTCCCCCGCCTTGTGGCAGGCAACCGGGCCTCAAGGCCAACAGCTTTGGCTTTTCGGAACGATTCACGCTTTGCCCGATGGAGTCGATTGGCGTACCGATGCCCTTGCAGGCGCGCTGGCGAAGTCTGACCTGCTGATGGTCGAGATTGTCGATCTCGAAACGCCTGATCTGCAAGCTACCTTCAAAGAGCTTTCGCGCACTCCGGGCCAGTTGCCCCTCTCGCAGCGCGTTGCACCCGAGGGCCGCGAGGCGGTGCGCGAACTTCTGGCCAGCGCGCGCGCCGATGATGCCGACTTTTCCGACGTGGAAACCTGGGGCGCAGCGCTGATGCTGGCGAGCGCGGTGCGCGGCAGTGACCCCGCCAATGGCGTGGACCGCGCACTGACGGTGGAAGCGAAGACGGTGGCGGGGCTGGAGACGATTTCCAGCCAGCTGGGCATTTTCGATACTCTGCCCCAGAGCGATCAGGCCGATTTTCTGCTCCTCACCGCACGTTCAAGCGCCGGCAATGACGGGCAGATTGCGGCGCGGGCCTGGCATAAGGGCGATCTCGATACGCTTGAGCGGCTTGTTAATGCTCCGCTGGGCCTCTACCCGAACCTTTATGCCGCTCTCCTGGCAGATCGCAACATTGCCTGGATGACCACCATTGAAAGGGAGGTCGCCGACGGCCGCCGTCCGTTTGTCGCAGTGGGCGCTGCGCATATGCTTGGGCCGGAAGGATTGCCGCAACTTCTGGCGGAGCGCGGCTTTGCTGTGACCCGGCTCCAATAGTCGCCAACGCCCTTGCCTTATTGCCCGATTGCCCGTAATGGCGCGCCTCTTTCGTCGATGTCATCCCTGGAGGCGCGGCGGTAAAGAAAGCTACGCAATCGAAAGGCAAGACCCATGAGCGATGCTCTGAACCTGCCGGCCGAGCTGCGCGAGCGGGCTGGCAAGGGAGCCTCCCGTTCATTGCGCCGCGAAGGTCGTGTACCCGCCGTCATTTATGGCGGAAAAGAAGAACCCACTCCCATTCACGTGGAAGAAAAGCTGCTCGTGAAGCAGCTTATGACCGGACATTTCATGAACTCGATCGTCATTGTCGAAGTCAATGGCAAGAAGGTCCGCACGCTCCCCAAGGACGTGGCGCTTCACCCGGTTTCCGACCGGCCGATGCATGCCGATTTCCTGCGTCTTTCCAAAGATGCGAAGATCGACGTGCAAATTCCGGTCGTATTCGTGAACGAGGAAGCCAGCCCCGGCCTCAAGAAGGGCGGCGTGCTCAACGTTGTTCGTCACGAGCTCGATCTGGTGTGCGAATCGGACAAGATCCCTTCGGAAATCCAGGTCGATGTGACTGGCCTTGAAGTCGGCGATTCGATCCATATCAGCTCGGTCACACTGCCCGAAGGTTCTGAAAGCGCGATTACCGATCGCGACTTCACTATCGCGACCATCGTCGCCCCCTCTGCGCTCAAGCGTGCGGAAGGCGAAGCGGCTGACAGCGAAGATGCCGGAGGCGTTGCTGCTACCGAACAGGGTCCGGATGCGGACGCTGCCGAGGAGCATGAAGAGAAGAGCGAGTAATCGTGTCTTCGTCGCTGCGCCTTTTTTCGGCAGCGATAACGTTGGGATTGGCCGGCGCGGGAATGCTCGCGCCGGCTCCCCTCGCCGCTCAGGATACAGCGGAGCCGCGCGATTACGAATGTTTCGTGCTCCTTCAGGATCGCCGCACAGGCATCAGCGCGAACGCCAGCCTCGACCCGGCGCAGCGCGAGCTGATCGTCAATAATCTCACGATAATCTCCGCTTATTACGCCGGGATTATCTCGCGCGCGCCCTATCATCAGGTGCTCGCCAATCTGGCAATTGCGCGCCAGCAACTGGCCGCCGCAACCGCCGAGCAGCGCGATGTATTCGCGGGCCAGTGCACCAACCGTTATCTCACCATGCTCAATTCGCTGACAGCGAACTCAACGCAGGCAAATCCGCAAGGCTAGCCGATGCAGATTTGGGCAGGCCTTGGAAATCCCGGTCCGCAATATGCGATGCACCGGCACAATATCGGCTTCATGGCAGCAGATGTCATTGCCGAGATGCACGGCTTTGGCCCCGTCCAGAAGAAGTTTCAGGCCTGGTGCCAGGAAGGGCGCATTGGCGGCGAGAAGCTGTTGCTGCTGAAGCCCGCCACCTTCATGAACGAAAGCGGGCGCAGCGTGGGCGAGGCGCTGCGGTATTTCAAACTCGAGCCGGACGCGCTCACCGTGTTCCATGACGAGCTCGATTTAGCGCCATTCAAAGTCAGGGTGAAGCACGGCGGCGGCACCGCCGGACATAATGGCCTGCGCTCGATAGACCAACATTGCGGGCCGGATTTTCGCCGCGTGCGCATCGGCATAGGCCATCCCGGCGCGAAGGAGCGTGTGACCGGCCATGTGCTCGGCAATTACGCCAAGGCCGAAATGGACGATCTGGTGCAAATGTTGGGCGCGATTGGCGCAGAGGCGGAATGGCTCGCCAAAGGCGATGACGCGCGTTTCATGAGCGATCTTGCCCGAAGGATGCAGGACGAGGACTAATTTCCCGTCGCGCGCATGATGCGCTCGTGCAGCCCGGCAATCTCGGCATCGCTGCTGCGCCGCGAGTGGATCGGCGTCACAATCGCGCGGGCCATCTCGCGCTGCCCCAGTTCGAGCAGCGCCTCGGCATAGAGCAATTGTGCTGGATCGTTTCCCGCCAATTCGGCTTCGCTTTGTTGCAGGAGATCGCGGGCAGCGGCCCAGTCGCCTTTCCGCGCATGGGCGCGGGCGGCGAAATAGGTGAAAGACAAATCGCCCGGATAGGCCGCTCTCCCGCGCGCGAGCAGCGGATCGGCCAGATCGTCACGTCCGAGCTGCTGAGCAGCGTCAATCGCGCCCAACATGGCGGGCCGGTCCTGCGGCGTCTTCTCGAGAATCGCGAGGAAAGCGCGCGCGGCGATTTCCGCGTTGCCTTCTATTTGCGCGAGCCAGCCTGTGACATATTGCGTTTCGACCCGGCGCGGGGCGACTTCCTGCGCCCTTGCAACCGCATCACGCGCGGCATCGCGGTTGTTTCTTTGCAAGTGATGCGTTGCTTCGGCGACGAACAATCGCGCCTTGTTTCCGCTTGCGTCTCGTCCCTTGGCGAAGGCTTCGAGGGCGCCTGCATCATCCTTCGCCAAACTTGCCGCGAGCGCACGCAGCCGCCAGCTTTCCGCCGAACCCTGCCCTTGCAGCAGGCGCTTTGCCGATGCCGGATCGCCAGTCTGCAAATGCGCCTCAGCTTTAAGCAGGAGATGATCCTGCGGCAGAGCTTCGGCTTTGGCGAGCTGTTCAAGTGTAGCTAACGCCTCCTCGCCTGCTCCCATAGCCAATTGCGCACGCACCAACACCTCAAGGGCAGCGGCATCCTTGCTGTCTTGCGCAAGCGCACCCTGCGCAAGATCGCGCGCGGTGAGATAATCTTGTGCGGCAAGGGCAGCTTGCGCTTCTTGCGAAGCTTCGGGTCGAATGATGTCGCAGCCTGCCAATGACAGGCCCAGCGCGGCTGCCAGCATGGGTTGCGATACGGCCCGGAACATTCTCATGGTCTCCCCATACCAGACAATCGCAAACGATCAGTAAGTGATCTGCACCGCCCCCCAATGCCTGCCCGCCATTGCCCTTCCCCGCGAAGACCATGGACAGCAGGCCGCACGCGCGGCTAAGGCGCGCAACCTGACTTGCAACCAATTAGGATTTTACGATGGGATTCCGCTGCGGGATCGTCGGCTTGCCCAATGTCGGCAAATCGACCCTATTCAACGCGCTCACCGAGACACAGGCGGCGCAGGCTGCGAACTATCCGTTCTGCACCATCGAGCCCAATGTCGGGCAGGTCGCAGTGCCCGATCCCCGGCTCGACAAGATCGCCGCGATCGCGGGCAGCGCCAAGATCATCGAGACGCAGCTGGGCTTTGTCGATATTGCCGGCCTGGTCAAAGGCGCGAGCAAGGGCGAAGGGCTTGGTAACCAGTTCCTTGGCAATATCCGCGAGGTCGATGCCATTGTGCATGTGCTGCGCTGTTTCGAGGATGACGATATCCAGCATGTCGCCAACAAGGTCGATCCGGTGGCCGACGCCGAAGTGGTCGAGACCGAGCTGATGTTGTCCGATCTGGAAAGCCTGGAAAAGCGTGTCCCCAACGCGCAGAAAAAGGCGAGCGCGGGCGACAAGGAAGCAAAGCTGATCGCCAGTGTGCTCGGTCAGGCGCTTGAATTGCTGCGCGAAGGCAAGCCCGCGCGCCTGACGCAGCCAAAGGACGACGAAGAGGCGCGCGTGTTCGCGCAGGCGCAATTGCTGACCGCAAAGCCGGTGCTCTATGTGTGCAATGTGGCCGAGGACGAGGCCGCGAGCGGCAATGCCCTATCGGAGAAGGTCTTTGCCAAAGCGGCGGAGGAAGGCGCGCAGGCGGTTGTCGTCTCGGCGGCGATCGAAGCCGAGTTGACCGGGATGGAAGCGGACGAGCGCGCCGAATATCTGGCCGAGCTGGGCCTTGATGAATCGGGCCTCGCGCGGGTCATCCGGGCCGGGTACACGCTCCTGAACCTCAAGACCTTCTTCACCGCCGGGCCCAAGGAAGCGCGCGCCTGGACTTTCCCCGCAGGCGCGAAAGCGCCGCAGGCCGCTGGCGAGATCCACAGCGACTTCGAGCGCGGTTTCATTCGCGCCGAAACGATTGCCTATGAGGATTATGTGACGCTCGGCGGCGAAGGGCCGGCGCGCGAGGCAGGCAAGCTGCGTCAGGAAGGCAAAGAATACATCGTGCAGGATGGCGATGTCCTGCTGTTCAAGTTCAACGTCTGAAGACGCAAACGGCGCGGCAACCAAGAAGGTCGCCGCGCCGCTCTTGCAATCGTAAATTCGCTCAGGAAGCCTGTGCGGAAGTATCAATGGCTGCGCTGGCTGGCTCGGTGCTGGCCGACCCCATCTTTGACTGCGCCCACAGCGACCACATCTGCGCTACCGCATCGTACTCGCCGCTGACCTTGCCGAGCGTGTCGACGGCCGCCGCGTAATCCCCAGCCATCACTTGCGATGCACCGGCGCGCAGATGCGCTGCATCGGTTCGGTGTCCCTTTTGTGCGGCCAAGGTATAAAACTCTGTCGCCTGACTGAAATCGTCGAGCGAATAGAGGACATCTCCGGCAATGTAGGCCAGCTCTCCGTCGCCGCTGCGGCCTTCGGCAAGCGTGCGGTTGAGTTCGCGCTTGTCCGCGGCCATTCGCGCATCGACAATGCTCTTGATCTCGGAATAGTAGCTATCACCGCTCTCCCTGAAGTGACCGGCGGCAAGCCCTTCGGCCAGTACATCGTCAAGCTCGTTCGACATGACGCGCGGATCGGCTTGCTCGATATAGGCGACATATTCCGGTCGCTGAGTCAGAGCGCCCGCTTCACGCATCAGGCGCAGATAATCGAGCTGCACCGGGCCATCCATCGGGTTCATCATGCCGACCACTTGCAGCCCCACTTTCCAGGTGGCGGGGCTTGGCGCTTCTTCGATCAGCATACGCGCAAGCCTGTTGCCGTATTCGGCATTCTCGCTGTCGATGGCAGCTTGCAGCCCAAGCCGGATGATCGGCTCACGCGAGACATTCCCGGCACTCTCGAGCGATTCCAGATAAGGCATCAGGAATGCAAACGCCGGTTCAAAATTATCTTCCTGCACGAGCGACTGGACCACGAGATAGCCCGGATCGTTGAGCAGATTGCCATCGCCATCGGAGTAGCCGGCTTCATAAGCTTGCTTCCAACTCGCGCGCGCTGCTTCTTTGTCACCTGCATTGAATGCCAGCGAGCCCGAATAATAATGAAATTTGGGCACATCCGCTGCAGCCAACAGGCCGCTCCTCAGCATTTGGTCAATCCCCTTGCGGCGCATCATGTCATCGCCGGTCTCGCCACCGACCACGAGCATGAAATTGCCCAGCGTGTGGCGGTCCTTGCGGTTCTTGACTGCAGCTTCGAGCTCGGGGATCTTGGCGGCGGCACCCTGCCAGTCCTTTGTTTCCCCCGTGACCGTTTTGGAGACAGGCCCATAGACCTGCGAGAAGGACTGCGAGTTTGTCGGCGCCGCTTCAGCCTCGGCCTTCTGCGCTAAGGCCGGCACCGGTGCAAAGGCGCCGACAGTCATTACACCGGCAGTCAATGCCGCAAGCAGCATCGTAACACGGCGGCGTTTCTTCTCAGCGAAACTGGTATTTGACCCATTCATTCTCGTTACTCTCCTGAAAATCCGGCCAGAACCTCTGATGCACGAAATTTGCGCAATTCCTGTCCTTGATCTGCACTAGGGCAAGCAGCCGGGGATTTGCAATTCATCTTGCGACAAGCGATAAGGCTGGTGCGCTGAACGGCAATTGAATGCAGCAAATGCTGCGGACCGCTCTGCTCGGCGGGGATACGGTTCGCAAGTGTGGATAAGCGCACTGCAAAAGCGCCACAAATTCGCCCGAAACTGGCATCCACTGCACCGCTGGCCTAGGGTTTTCGAAGCTGGAAAATACCGGCGAAGCAATCTGGAAATTTGACCTCTCGTGAATGATGAGACCAACACCCTGACTCCTCCCGATGGCCCCGGCGAATACAGCCGGATCGACATCGTCGAGGAAATGAAGACCAGTTACCTCGATTATGCCATGAGCGTTATCGTCAGCCGGGCATTGCCCGATGTGCGCGACGGACTGAAGCCAGTGCACCGGCGCATTCTCTACGCCGCGCAGGTCGGCGGCTATACCTCCAGCAAGCCCTACCGCAAATCAGCGAAGATCGTTGGCGAGGTGATGGGCTCGTACCATCCGCATGGCGACAGCGCGATCTACGATGCGCTCGCGCGTATGGTGCAATGGTGGTCACTGCGCCTGCCGCTGATCGATGGCCAGGGCAATTTCGGCAGCATGGACCCCGATCCGCCCGCCTCGATGCGCTATACCGAAAGCCGCCTCGCCAAACCGGCCGAAGCGCTGCTGACTGATCTCGACAAGGATACGGTTGATTTCGTTCCCAATTACGATGGTCAGGAAATCGAGCCGACAGTTCTCCCGGCGCGCTTCCCCAACCTG
>DAIQNS010000020.1:0-8749 GCA_036788315.1 Alteraurantiacibacter sp.
TCCGAATCACTCATGAGCCGCTTCCTCGCGGGAATGGTGGTGCGCATCGACGCCCCCGACCTCGAGGTGCGCAGCGAGGTGCTGCGGCGGCGGGCCGCCCGGCTGAAGATCGCCATCGACGACGCGGTCTTCGTAATCGCTATAGCCGCCCAGCGCCGAGATCTGCAGACGACGCCTGCCGTAATCGAGAGGGCGCAGCGTCTGCAGCTCGATGATGCCCGAGACGCCACCTTCGATGAAGCTGGCCTGCTGTGACTTGTAGATGATCGCGCCATTGACCAGCTCAGAAGGGAACTGCCCGAAGTTCACACCGCGCCCATCGCTGCCCGAGGAAATCTCGCGTCCGTTGAGATAGGATGAGCCCAGAAATGCGCCGAGCCCGCGGATTGACAGTTCCGACGCGCCGCCCTTGAACCTGTCGGAAGAGACGCCGACGATACGCTCAAGCGTTTCGGCCACCGACAGATCGGGCAGGTCGCCGATCTCGTCGCCGATGATCGCATCGCCGATCACATCGAGCTGCCGTTTGGCTTGCAGCGAATTCTCGATCGTGCGGCTGATTTCGCCGGTCACGACGATCACATCGGGATCCGGCTCGGCCGTTTCGGCCGGAGTTGGCGTCTGCGGCGCGGTTTGCGCAAGCGCGACGCCGGGAAGGGCCATACTGATTGCGGACAGGAGCAGGGCGCTGCGCAAAGTAATGCGGTGCGAGCTTGTCGGTTGGCTTCCAAAAATGTGCATAATCTCTTTCCCAAGAACTGTTCGTTTGAGGATGGTGGTCAGCTTGTGACACCGGTTACCTTGGCACTGACGAGGAACTCCCCATGGGTCAAGGCGGTGCCCCCGGACATAACGCGTGGGGCAGGCCACCAGATCGGGCCGTAAGTAATAATCTTATTCATTCAGCAACTTGCTGTTTTTTTCCTGCTCACCGAGGGGGAACGGCGCAGTCATTGTGCTTGTCGCGACCTGAGTGAATTCTGCGGCCAAGCGAATGTGTGGCTCAAGTGCCACAGGCTCAGTTTTTTTGTCCCACGCGATTCCAGTCCGATTGCAAAACCCTCGCGCGCGCCGTCTAGCTTGCAGACCGCTGCGAGAAGGGTCGCGAAGGCTCCGTGTGGCGGTGGACGGTGTGATTTTTGGGGGTTTGACCGCATTGCGGGGCAACCACATAGCTGGAGTTTCGTTCAATGTGCACAACGCGCAAGCTTGTCGCTGGTCTGCTTTCGACCTCGGCCCTGTTCGCCTTTCAGCCCGCTCTGGCGCAAAATGCGCCCGACGTAATGACTGAAAATGAGAACGTTATCGTCGTCACGGGATCGCAAATCCAGGGCGCACAGATCAATGATGTGCTGCCGGTCACGGTGCTTGACCAGGAACAGATCGAAGCCATCGGAGCTGGTTCGGGCGACGAGCTTTTCCGTGCAATCCCGCAAGCGGGCACAGTGGGTTTCAACGAGCAGAATGACAATTCGTCAAACAATGTGCGCGGCGATGTTGCCTCGATCAACTTGCGTGATCTGGGTACGGGCAACACGCTGCTCCTGATCAATGGTCGCCGCATGACCTTGACGCCGGGTTTCCAGACCGAGTTGCTGGTGCCGGTTGTATCATCTGACACCAATGAGATCGCACCGGGCAGCGTGCGCCGCCTTGAAGTGCTGCGCGACGGCGCGTCGGCGATTTACGGCGCGGACGCCGTGGCGGGCGTGGTCAACACGATTTTGCGTTCGAACATGACGGGTGGCTTCATCGAAGGCGAATATCGCAAGTCCACCGGGGTTGATTTGTATTCCACGCAGATCAGCGCCGGATACGGCTTCGACTTTGGCGGAGGACGCGGCAATCTCAGCCTGTTCGGCGGCTATTTCCACGAAAATGGCCTTCCCGTTTCGGCACGGCGATATTCTGCTGACGGCGATCTTCGACCGCTCGTCGAGGGGACCGATTTCGAAGGCGATGCCTCGTTCAACAATCGCAACACTTTTGGCCCGTTCGGCCAGTTCGATATTCAGGCTCCGAACAACGCGACGCCAATCCGCGATGATGACTTTTATTTGCAGCCCAGCACCTTCACCGGCTGCCGCCTCGATTTCGGCAATGGCCTTTGCGCCCGCAACGGCGAGACGCCGACCGCCGCGGTGCGTTACAACACCAATTTCGGTGCGACTCTGATCAGCCGCAAGAACCGCTACAACGCTTCGGCCCTGATGAATTACGAGATCAGCGATGCGGTCGAAGCCTATTTCGAAGGCTCTTACTACCGCTCGGAAAGCACCCGGAACATTACCGCTTCGACGAACCTTGGCGCGCAGCCGTTCCGCATCTCGCGCAACGCCTATTACAACCCGTTCGGCCCGGTTTTGCGTGACGGGCAGCCCAATCCCTTCCGCCTTCCCGGCACCACCATTCCTGCCGATGGGGCAGATATCGATCTCGAACGGCTGCGCATCGTGGACGCGGGCAACCGTGAAGTGAACGTGACCAAGGATGTCTTCCGGCTCGTGGGTGGCCTGCGCGGCAGCTTGGGCGACTGGGAATACGATACCGGCCTGCTGTATTCGCAAGCCAACAGTACCGATCTTGCCAGCGGCCGCGTTTCGCGCACGTTGTTCCAGCAGGCGGTCAACCGCACGACGCCCGACGCTTACAACCCCTTCAACGGCGGCTGTCTTGATGATCCGGGCAATGGCGATTGCACTCCGAACCCGCAATCGGTGATCGACAGCTTCCTCATCGACGTGTTCCGCAAGGGCGAAACCACGCTGGCGCTGGCGGATTTCAAGGTTTCCAACAATGGCATCTTCACGCTTCCGGGCGGCGACGTTGGCATTGCGGCCGGGGTCGAATTCCGCCGTGAAACCTTCTTTGACGATCGCGATCCGCGCCTTGACGGCACGATCACCTTCACCGACGAAGTTACTGGCGCATTCGACGTCAGCGATGTTGCCGGGACCAGCCCTTCGCCTGACACCTCGGGCAGCCGCGAGGTCTATTCCGCTTTTGCCGAAGCCTTCTTTCCGCTCGTCAGCCCGGACATGGACATTGTCGGCGTTGAGGAATTCACGGTACAGCTTGCCGGACGCGCCGAGCATTTCTCGGACGTCAAAGAAACCGCCATTGTGCCGCGTGTCGCTGCGGCATGGACCATTGTCGACGGGCTGATGTTGCGCGGCGCATGGTCGCGCGGCTTCCGGGCGCCGAACCTGGTGCAGGTCAACGATGCGGGCACCACGCGCGTGAACACGCGCGACGATTTTGTGATCTGTCAGGCGCGGTTCGAAAATGGCGGCCCTGCGCTCGACGCATGCCCCGGCGAGAGCACGATCAGCTTCCGCTCGGGAACCGATGAGCTCGAACCCGAGAAGTCGCGCGCCATCAACCTGGGCGTGGTGCTCGAGCCGGCGGATCTTCCCGGCCTGACGCTGACCGCGGACTACTGGAACATCGAGCAGACCGGCATCATCGGCGTGTTCGGCGATCAGAATGCCATCGCGGTCGATCTGCTGCGCCGCCTCAATGGCTCGAGCAATCCCAATGTGATCCGCGCCGATCCGGATGAAGGGCTGATCGAAGAGTTCGAAGGCACCAGCCTTGCGCCTGCAGGCGAAATCATCCGCGTGCTCGATCCCTATCGCAACCTCGACAGCCGCAAGTCGCGCGGCTGGGACTTTGGCATGTACTATGATGTGCCCGAATTTGGCCTCGGCGATTTCCGTCTGCGCTTCAACGCGGCGCGGCTTTCCTCCTTTGTCCAGTCCGCAGGGCCTGACGCGCAGGAACTGCTCGACGCGCTCGCCGATGGCACGTTGCCGCAAGGGATCGCGATCGAGGGTCTGGGCGAATTGCTTGAGCGAGACGGCCGCCCGAAGTGGCGTTTCTCCAGCTCGATCCTGTGGAGCAAGGGCGACTGGGACGCGTCCCTGTTTGGCCAGTATGTCGGCCGCGTTTACGATACCGGCGTTATCCGTGACAATCTGCTCGATGATAGCACCAATCCGCTGATCAACTTCTACCCTGTGAGGTCACAGTTCACGGTCAATGCTATCGTCGCCTACACCTTTGACGAGGGCCCGCTCGACGGCACGCGTATCCGCCTTGGGGCAAACAATATCTTCGACAAGGATCCGCCGCTGGCAGACGAAACCTATGGTTTCTTCAGCGAACTGCATTCGCCGCGCGGCCGCGTGGTGCGGATCGAAGCGCGCTATCGCTTCTGACGCGCGGGGGGCAGTCCCCGGTATCAAGGAGCCGCCCGGCCAACAGGCTGGGCGGCTCTTTCGCATTTGCGCAACTGAATTGCGCGCGCCTCAACATAGCGCCCGAGGCCTTTTCCCGTTGCAACTGCGCGGCCCGGTGGTAGCGATACCATCGCGAGGCTGAAGGGCATTTGCGCAAGCTGTCCGGGCGTGTAAAGGCGCGCCGGAAGGCGTGGGATGAGGATAATTTGACGGGCATGTTTCTCGGGATCGATCTGGGCACTTCGGGCGTCAAGGCCATCGTGATGGACGCGGCTGGCCGTGTCGCGGGGCAAGGGCTTGCCGCGCTCGAAGTCTCGCGCCCGCAGCCTCTCTGGTCCGAGCAGGCGCCCGCTGACTGGTGGGCTGCGACTTGCGCGGCCGTCGCCGCGATTGCTCCGGAATTGCGCGCGCAGGTGCAGGCGATCGGGGTTGCGGGGCAGATGCACGGCGCGGTTCTTCTCGGCGCGGACGACAAGGTTCTGCGCCCTGCGATCCTGTGGAACGACGGGCGCTGCGAGGCGGAATGCGCTGCGCTCGAGCAGGCGGTTCCCGATGCCCGCGCGATCACCGGCAATCTTGCCATGCCCGGCTTCACCGCGCCCAAGCTCGCCTGGGTGCGCGGTGCCGAGCCGGAAGTCTTTGCCAAAGTGCGCAGCGTCCTGTTGCCCAAGGATTACCTGCGCTTGTGCATGACAGGTGAGAAGGTTTCCGACATGTCGGACAGTGCGGGCACTCTCTGGCTCGATGTCGCGCAGCGCGACTGGTCCGATGCCATGCTCGCCGCGACCGGGCTTGGCCGCGAGCATATGCCGCGCCTAGCCGAGGGGCCGGAAGTGACCGGCCATCTGCGCGCCGATGTCGCCACGCAATGGGGCATGGGCGAAGTGCCCGTGGTCGCAGGCGGCGGCGACAATGCCGCAGGCGCGGCGGGCGTGGGCATGATCGGCGATGGCGATGCGCTGCTTTCGCTCGGCACTTCGGGCGTGATCTTCGTTGCGACGGAGGGTTTCCGCCCCAATCCTGCGGGCGCGGTGCATGCCTTCTGCCATTGCCTGCCCGGAATGTGGCACCAGATGAGCGTCCACCTTTCGGCGGCGAGCTGCGCCGATTGGGCGGCGGGCTTGATGGGGGTGACGGTGGCGGAATTCTTCGCGCTTGCCCAAGGCGCTCCGCCTGCGAGCGGGCCCGAGCTGTTTCTTCCCTATCTCTCGGGCGAGCGCACGCCGCACAACGATCCGGTGCCGCGCGGCGCGTTTCTCAGGATGAGCAATGCCAGCGACAAGGCCCGCCTTGCCAATGCCGTGCTCGAAGGCGTGGCCTTTGCGCATGCCGATGGCCTGCGCGTGCTGCGCGAGGCGGGAACACAGATCGACGCGCTCACCGTGATCGGCGGCGGGGCGCGCTCAGCGCATTGGGGCGAAATTCTGGCAGCCGCACTCGGCGTACGGCTCGACTACCGCGAAGGCGGGGAAGTCGGCCCGGCGCTCGGCGCTTCGCGGCTTGCCCTGATGGGCGCGACCGGAGCGAGCGCTGCCGAGGCGTGCCCCAAGCCCAGGCTCGTGCGCAGCATCGAACCCGATCCGCGGCTCGCCGAAAGGCTTGCCGCCAACCATGCCGCCTTCCGCGCCGCCTATCCCGCACTCGCGCAAATCTAGCAGAGAGAAAACAGCCCATGTCCGCAGACTATTTTGCCCAATTCGACACCATCCGCTTCGATCCCGAGGGCGGTGATCTGGCCTATCGCTATTACGACAAGGACCGTATGGTCATGGGCAAGCGGATGGAAGATCATCTGCGCTTTGCGGTGTGTTTCTGGCATACTTTCTGCTGGCCGGGCAGCGATGTGTTCGGCGCGGGCACGTTCGAGCGGCCATGGCTTGCCGGGCCGAACAATGCCGCCGCCGCGCGGGCCAAGCGCGAGGCCGCACTCGCTTTCGTCGAGAAGCTCGATGTGCCCTTCTATTGCTTCCACGATGTCGATGTCATGGCCGAGGCCGATGATGTCTCCTCCTTCCGCGCGAGCTTTGCCGAGGCGGTCGACCATCTGGAGGAATTGCAGGCGACTCATGGCCGCAAGCTCCTGTGGGGCACAGCAAACCTGTTCAGCCATCCGCGCTACATGGCAGGCGCGGCGACCAATCCCGATCCTGAAATCTACGCCTGGGCCGCGCTGCAAGTGCGCGATTGCATGGATGCAACGCACCGGCTGGGCGGTCAGAACTATGTGCTGTGGGGCGGACGCGAGGGCTATGACACCATCCTCAACACCGAACTGGGCATCGAGCAGGACAATTTCGGGCGCTTCCTCAGCCTCGTGGTCGATCACAAGCACAAGATCGGCTTCAAGGGCGCGATCCTGATCGAGCCCAAGCCGCATGAGCCGACCAAGCATCAATATGATTATGACACACAGACCGTTTACGCCTTCCTCAAGCGCTATGGCCTTGAAAGCGAAGTGCAGGTCAATATCGAGGCGAACCACGCCACGCTTGGCGGGCACAGTTTCGAGCACGAGCTGGCCATGGCGCGCGCGCTGGGCATTTTCGGCTCGGTCGACGCCAACAGGGGCGATCCGCAGAACGGCTGGGACACCGACCAATTCCCCAATTCGGTCGAGGAAATGACGCTCGCCATGCTCGAAATCCTGCGCGCGGGCGGCTTTACCACCGGCGGGTTCAACTTCGACAGCAAGGTGCGCCGCCAGTCGATTGATGCCGAAGATCTGTTCATCGGCCACATCGGCGGAATGGACACGATCGCCAAGGGACTGCTCAATGCTGCGCAATTGCTAAAAGAAGGCAGGCTCGAAGCCTTCCGGGCGGAGCGTTATGCCGGCTGGCAGGGCGATCTGGGCCGCATGATCCATGCAGATGGCACCAGCCTTGCCGATGTGGCGCAGCACGCCATCGAGACGAACGCCGCGCCCAAGCCCCGGTCGGGCAAGCAGGAATGGTGCGAGAACCTGATCAACCGCGTCGGCTGAGCGAAGCGGTCCGCTTTCCTACATCAGAGCCGCCGGGCACAGGTTCGGCGGCTCTTTGTATTGTTGGAATTCGCCGCGTTTGCACGAGGACGCTTTTCTGTTTCAGGACAGTGTCCAAGGTGTCTATTGTTGGATTGGCCTAGTCCGCCGAAAAGGCAAAGGGCACGCCAGTATCGCGGAAGGTCACCGGGAGCACATCGCGCCCCAGAGGCGGCGCCGAGCGCGCAATGCAGCGGGGCCGGTGGCAGATGCGGCAGGCAACGCCGATAGGCGTCGGCGCGCTGCCTTGCAAAGCATCGGCATAGGCGAGCTTGGCCAGATGCTTGTCCGAACAGGCGAGAGCAACCGCGCGCATGGTGCGTGCCGCGCCGAATTGCCCACCACCTGCCTTCACAGTGCGCGCGATGGAGACATAGCGCGTCCCGTCAGGCAGCTCTATCAATTGCGCATCGATCGTGCCGGGCCGGGCGAAGACCTGGTGGATGTTCCACAAGGGGCAGCCGCCGCCATGCCGGGCCAGCGGGAAGCCCGCGCCGTCAAGCCGCTTGGAGACATTGCCCGCCTGATCGACGCGCAGGAAAAAGAACGGCACCCCTTCGGCTCCCGGCTTCTGCAAGGTAGTCAGCCGGTGCGCCGCCTGCTCGAAGCTGACCGAGAAGCGCGCTGACAGCGCCTCGATATCGTAGCGCGTTTCGGCCGCGGCCTTGGCAAAGGCCTCATAGGGCATGAGGAGGGCAGCGGCCCAGTAGGATTGCAGCGCGCGGCGGACGAGATTGGCGGTGTCTTCGCTTTCAAAGCGGCCCTGATCGAGTTCAGCCTCGATCTCGCGCTCCTGCTCCAGAATGGCGATCTGGAGCGCAAGCTGGAAGCGGCGGCCGGGATAATCGAGGCTTTCGGCGAGCCAGATGCGGCGGCGGTGATAATCGTGCCAGCGCAGCGCACCTTGCAGGATGCCCGCGTCGGTGAAGCGCACAAGGAGGCCGTGCTTGTCGGCGATGCGCCCCCGCAGAGAGGGCAGATCGCCCATCTCGCGCGAGAGCGCGGCGGCGCTGTCATCGAGCGCGGGAAAGCAGTTGCGGCGCGCGGCGAGGAAAGCGCGCGCCTGCGCCACGGGGCTGGGGGCGAATGCTGCGCTCTCGCCCGGAGCCTTGTCCGCGCGCCTTTCGGCAAGCGCCAATTGCTCCTCGCTATAGGCGGTATGGAGGCGCAGGAAAGCCTCGGCAAAGCCGGGGTAGCTGGTGGCGATATCGGCAATGTCGAACTCGGGCAGGTCGATATCGGCGAAGATCGGATCGCGGAACACGCCTTGCAGCCGCGCGGCATTGGCATCGCTGTCGGTATCGGCAAGCCCGGCGATGTCGATGCGGTAGACGGTGGCGAGCTTGAGCAGGGTCTCGGCGGTGACGGGCCGCTGGTTGCGCTCCATCAGGGCGATATAGGAGGGCGAGATTTCGAGATCGCGCGCCATGTTCGCCTGCGTCAAGCCAAGCTCACGGCGCATGTTCTTGAGCCTTGGCCCCATGTA
>DAIQNS010000020.1:8759-11998 GCA_036788315.1 Alteraurantiacibacter sp.
CGTGCCACCGCGTGTCTCCTTGAATGCCGCGCCCTGTGCATAGCATTACAACATTACAGAGGAAACTTGTAAAGTTTGACAAGACGACACTGGGCGATGTTCCCGCGGCGCTTCGCAGGTGCAAAATGGGGTTCATCGACACTGCTGAGAAAGCCGACACCATGACACATTTCGCCGAGATCCACCGCCAGGGGCACATCAAGAGCGCCAAGGGGCAGAACTGGACGGGCATCGAGCCCGAATTTGCAGCGCGCCTGCGTGCGCAGAACCGCTTTGCCACCGGCCTCGACATCGCGCGCTACACCGCCAGGATCATGCGCGAGGACATGGCCGCTTATGATGCAGACCCTGCGCAATACACGCAGTCGCTGGGCTGCTGGCACGGGTTTATCGCGCAGCAGAAGATGATCGCGATCAAGAAGCACTTCGGCTCCACCAAGCGCCGCTACCTCTACCTCTCGGGCTGGATGATCGCGGCGTTGCGCAGCCAGTTCGGCCCGCTGCCCGATCAGTCGATGCACGAGAAGACGAGCGTTCCCGCGCTGATCGAGGAGCTTTACACCTTCCTTCGGCAAGCCGATGCACGCGAGCTTGGCATGCTGTTCCGCGCGCTCGACAAGGCGCGTGCTTCGGGTGACGAAATCGAGGCCCGGCGGATCGAAGCGGCGATCGACAATCACGAGACGCATGTCGTGCCGATCATTGCCGATATCGATGCAGGCTTCGGCAATGCCGAGGCGACCTATCTGCTGGCCAGGAAGATGATCGAAGCGGGCGCGTGCGCGATCCAGATCGAGAACCAGGTCTCGGACGAGAAGCAATGCGGCCACCAGGACGGCAAGGTGACCGTGCCGCACGAGGACTTCCTGCAGAAGATCAGGGCGATCCGCTATGCCTTCCTCGAACTGGGCGTGGAGGACGGGATCATCGTCGCGCGCACCGATTCGCTGGGCGCCGGCCTGACCAAGCAGATCGCGTACTCGGCCGCGACGGGCGATCTGGGCGACCAGTACAACAGCTTCCTCGATTGCGAGGAAGTCGACCCGGCACGGATCACCAACGGCCAGGTGCTGATCAGCCGCGAGGGCAAGTTGATGGCGCCCAAGCGTCTGCCCTCCAACCTCTTCCAGTTCCGCGAAGGGACCGGGGAGGACCGCGTGGTGCTCGACTGCATCGTTGCGCTACAGAACGGGGCGGACCTCCTGTGGATCGAAACCGAGAAGCCACATGTCGAGCAGATCGCGCAGATGGTCGACAGGATTCGTGAGACGGTGCCCAACGCGAAGCTGGTCTACAACAATTCGCCCAGCTTCAACTGGACGCTGAACTTCCGCCAGCAAATCTATGACAAATGGGCACAAGAAGGCCGCGACATGGCGCGCTATGACCGCGCACGGCTCATGAGCGAGGAATATGACGCGAGCGATCTGGCGAGCGAAGCGGACGAAAAGATCCGCACCTTCCAGCGCGATGCCGCCGCGCGCGCGGGCATTTTCCATCATTTGATCACACTGCCGACTTATCACACCGCTGCGCTCTCCACCGATAATCTCGCCCGCGAGTATTTCGGGGAGCAGGGCATGCTGGGCTATGTGAAGAACGTGCAACGCGCAGAAATCCGCCAGGGCATCGCCTGCGTCAAACATCAGAACATGGCCGGCTCCGATATCGGGGACGACCACAAGGAAGCCTTTGCCGGAGAAGCTGCCCTCAAGGCGGGCGGCACCGACAACACGATGAACCAGTTTGCAGCGTAAACGCTGCGGGGCACCAGTTCGCAGCATAAGCAGTTTTCAAAGGAGAAGTACGATGGCTGAACCAACTCTTGCCCGCCCGGTGTTCTCGAATGAGGATTTCGGACTTTTGCGCTACGCTGTCGCCGAGGCCATCCGCCATGGCGATGACAATGAAATGTCGCGCAAGCTGGCCAATCTGCATCATCGGCTGGGCCGTTTCGCCCGCTGACCGATCGGTCGGGAGAGGGAGCCGCCGCACTGCCTCTCCCGGCCCCCTCTGCAATACCGCATGCCTGATCAGGAGCTCGTCACGTGAGCATGAAGCTTGAAATGCCCGACCGCGCCGGTGATACGCTCGCCAGCGAATACGGCGAGGACACCGCAATGACCACCAACAGCGAAGCCAGAGAGCAAGCGCGGGCGGGGCGCGCGGGCCTCTTGGTGGCGGGGGAACTCGCCCGTTTCATCGAACATGAAGCCTTGCCCGGCACTGGTCTCTCAGCCGAGAAGTTCTGGAGCGGGCTTGCCGCGCTGGTCGCCGAATTTGCACCGCGTGGCCACACCTTGCTTGCCGAGCGCGACCGACTGCAAGCTGCGATCGATGGCTGGCACCGCGACAATCCGCAAGCGCGCAAGGGCGCACCCGAGGCTTTCCTGCGCGCGATAGGCTATCTGCTTGAGGAACCGACCCCGTTCACCATCGGCACGCGCAATGTCGATCCGGAAATCGCGGAGATTGCCGGGCCGCAGCTTGTCGTGCCGGTGCTCAACGCGCGCTTCCTGCTCAACGCCGCCAACGCCCGCTGGGGCAGCCTCTACGATGCGCTTTACGGCACCGACGCGCTCGACGGCAGCTTGCCCGAGGACGGCGAATATGACGCTGCGCGCGGCGCAAGAGTGATTTACTGGGCCCGCAGCTTCCTCGACGAGGCGGCTCCGCTGGCCGAGGGATCGTGGCATGAATGGGGAGGGGAGAGCCCCGTCCTGGCCGATCCCTCACAATTCATTGGCACTGCGGGGGAAAATATCCTGCTGCGTCGCAATGGCCTGCATCTGGAAATCGTGATCGACCGGGATCACCCCATCGGCAGGAACGACCGCGCCGGAATTGCCGATATCGTGCTCGAGGCGGCATTGACGACTATCGTGGATTGCGAGGATTCGGTCGCCGCCGTCGACGCTGCGGACAAGACCGCTGCCTACCGCAACTGGCTGGGCCTGATGCGCGGCGATCTGACCGCCAGCTTCGCCAAGGGCGGGCGCGAGGTGACGCGCTCGATTGCGCAGGATCGCTGCTACACTGCGCCTGACGGATCGCCATTCGCGCTTCCGGGCCGCAGCCTGCTGCTCGTGCGCAATGTCGGCCATCTGATGACCAATCCGGCGATCCTGCTCCCCGATGGCAGCGAGATTCCCGAAGGCATCATGGATGCGGCCTTCACCAGCCTGATCGCGCTCCATGATCTCAAGGGTCTCGGAAAGTACCGCAATTCCGCAGAGGGC
>DAIQNS010000020.1:12033-16345 GCA_036788315.1 Alteraurantiacibacter sp.
TGCGCGCCACACGATCAAGGTCGGCGTGATGGACGAGGAGCGCCGCACCAGCGCCAATCTGGCGGCATGCATTCATGCCGTGAAGGACCGGATATTCTTCATCAACACCGGCTTTCTCGACCGGACGGGAGATGAAATCCACACCTCGATGCGCGCCGGGCCGATGCTGCGCAAGGGCGATATCAAGGCCGCGGACTGGATCGCAGCCTATGAGGACCGCAATGTCCAGATCGGCCTTGCCTGCGGCTTTGCCGGGCGCGCGCAGATCGGCAAGGGCATGTGGGCTGCACCCGACCGGATGCAGCAGATGCTGGACGAGAAGATCGCCCATCCGATAAGCGGGGCGACCACTGCCTGGGTGCCATCGCCAACTGCCGCCGTGCTGCATGCAACGCATTATCATCGGCTGTCCGTCGCCGATCGCCAGCGCGCGCGTATGGCAGAAGCGGTGGCCTCGCTTGACCGCCTTCTCGATGTGCCGCTCGCGCAGCAGCCAGACTGGACGCGCGAGGAAATCGCGCAGGAGCTGGACAACAACATTCAGGGAATTCTGGGCTATGTCGTGCGCTGGATCGATGCCGGGGTCGGCTGTTCCAAAGTGCCCGATATTCACGATGTCGGCCTCATGGAAGATCGCGCAACCTTGCGCATTTCGAGCCAGCATATCGCCAACTGGCTGATGCACGGGATCGTGAACCGGGCCGATATAATCGCATCGCTCGAGCGCATGGCCAAGGTGGTCGACCGGCAGAACCGTCATGATCCCGCTTACCGTGCCATGACGGGCCGGACACCGGATTGCCTGCCGCTCGAAGCTGCCTTGCGCCTCATCACAGAAGGCGCGGAGCAGCCAAGCGGATATTCCGAACCCCTGCTGCATGCTTACCGCCGGGAAGCGAAGGGCACGAAATAGCAGGAGAGGTGTTTGGAAAGGGGAGGGGAAGTGCTGGCATGGGGCAAAAGCCAAGCTGGGACTTCCCCAAACCGATCTGGCGGGCTAAGGCTCTCTTGTGTCAAACGAAATGGATATCACGCCTGATCCTGAAGTCACCGGGTTGATTGATACCAGCCCGGTAGCATCGGTCATCAGCAACCCGCGATTGCCCGATAATCCCATTGTTGCGAGCAACAGGGCCTTCAGCGATTTGACCGGTTACGAGCCCGATGAAATCATCGGACGCAATTGCCGCTTCCTCTCGGGCCCGGGCACGGAGCCGTGGCTGACCGAGGTCATCACCAATGGCGTGCTCGAGCGCAAACCGGTGCTGGTGGAAATCCTCAATTACAAGAAAGACGGCACGCCTTTTCGCAATGCCGTGGTTGTTGCGCCGATCTTTGGCGATGAGGGCGAACTGGAATATTTCTTCGGCTCGCAGGTCGAGCTGGACGAGGAATCCAAGGGGCCGAGCGTCAATCGCAGCGAACGCGCGGTGCGCAAGGTCAAGGAGCTTTCGCGCCGCCAGCTTGAGGTCATGAGCATGGTCGCAGGGGGTCTGCGCAACAAGCAGATCGCTTATGAGCTGGGCCTGTCGGAAAAGACCGTGAAGATGCATCGCGGCATCGCGATGGAGAAGCTCGGCGTCAGCAGCGCTGCCGACATGATACGGCTGGCGGTCGAGGCGGGCATCTGAGCAGAGCGGCTGCGCGCGATAATAGCCTAAAGTCCATCTGTCGCGCCTCGCGCGAGCTATTATCAAAAGAGAGCATCGTGGCCGGGTCTGCGGGACATCTTCTACCCTCCCGTCCCGCTCCCTCCATCCCAAACTGATCTCTGGCCACGGTGCACCAGCCTCAATTCTCGGGTTACAATTGCGCGGGCAGCGCCAAGGGCATGTGCCCCGGCCCGATGGGAAACACGAGATCCGCGCGCCCGGGCATTTCGGCAAGCATGTGCTTGGTAAGCCGTTCGTAATGGGCGCAGAAGCGGTCGATATCGGCATCGCTCATCAACACCGGCGCATCGGGGCGCGCGGCGCGCAGCTTGGCTTCCTGATGCTTGCGGTTGGCAAGGACGGCATCGAAGCTCTCGACCTTGAGCATGACGAGCATGTCCATGAGGCCGAACAGCTTTGCGTATTCCTCGGCCAGAAACCGGTTGGCAAGACCGCGCCAGATGCCATGCGCGTCCTCTGCGGCTTCAAGAGCGTTGACCGGCTCGGCCAGTGCCGCTTCGTCCTGCGGTTTTGCGCCCACGCACCAGCCTTCGAAGAACAGCACATCGACCGGGCCTGCAATGCTGACGCCTTCGGGCTTGCGGTCATCCTGCCCCTTGTCGAAGCGCGGCATGGTGAAGCTGCGTCCTGCGAGCACATCCTCGATGATCCCGATACCTTCGCGCGCGGTATGCGTGCCGGGGACGCCGCGCGTCACGAACAGCGGATGAACCGCGGCTGCGAGCCTCTCACGCTCGGCGCGCGGCAGGTAGAGATCATCGAGCCCCAGCGTCACTGCGCGAAGGCCGCGCTGCTTCAGGAGCACTTCGAGAAACATGCACATGGTCGACTTGCCGGTGCCTTGCCCGCCATTGACACCTACGATCAGCGGATTGCGCCGTGCCGCGCGCCGGGCGATATGCGTGGCGAGCGGCGTCCAGAACGCGCTAACGACATCGCGGTAGGATGCAGGCAGAAGCTCTTGCGCGATCAGCGCGTCGATCGGATCGTGTGTCATGCATGCTCCCTTTGCACAGTCCTTCGGGCAGGTGAAGTTGCTTGCCTGTGCGGGATCGGGAACAAGGCGCAAATGGATGAACTTGCGACCCTCTCGCTGGCTGAGCCGCTCGACGAATTCGCCGCAGGACTGGCTGCCAGTTTTGCGCAAACCGGCTTTGCGATTGTGCGCGATCACGGCATCGATCCTGCGCTGATCGATCGGGCGCAGACGGCGATGCAGGCGTTCTTTGCTTTGCCCGGCGAGGTCAAGCGGGCGTATCATCAGAGCGGGAAGGGCGGCGCGCGCGGCTACACGCCTTTCGGGATCGAGCAGGCGAAGGGCGCACAGGTTCACGATCTCAAGGAATTCTGGCACGTCGGGCGCGATGTGCCGCCGGGCGATCCGCTGGCGCCAAGCATGCCGCCCAATATCTGGCCTGCCGAAATCCCCGATTTCCGGCCGGCAAGCGAAGCCTTGTTTGCTGCGTTCGAGGTGGCAGGCGCGCGGCTTCTGGAAGCGATTGCTGCAGGGCTTGGCCTCGCGCAGGATTTCTTCGTTCCTGCCGTGGCGCAGGGCAACAGCGTGCTGCGCTATCTGCATTATCCCCCGCTTGCCGATGCTCCGCCGGGCGCGATTCGCGCCGCCCCGCATGAGGATATCAACGCCATCACGCTCCTGCTCGGGGCGGAGGAAGCGGGTCTGGAATTGCTCACACGCAGGGGCGAGTGGTGGCCAGTGCAGCCGCCTGCGGGCGCCATGGCGGTGAATATCGGGGATATGCTTCAAAGGCTGACCGCAGGGCGCTTGCCCTCCACCACGCACCGGGTGGTTAATCCCGGCAGCGAAGCTTCGCGCCGGTCACGCTATTCGATGCCGTTCTTCCTGCATTTCCGCTCGGATTATCTGATCACGCCGCTGTTCGAGGGCGGAGAGCCGCCGATCACGGCAGACGATTATCTGCAGGAACGGCTGCGCGAAATCGGATTGGCCTAGAGCCAGTCGCTCGCCAGCAGCACGAGCATCTTGCCATCCACCGCCGCGCCGCGCGTCCGCGCCTCTGCGAGAAAAGCGCCCACATCCTTGCGCGCCACGCGGTGGACCACAATGTTCTCGCCTTCAACGCCGCCACCATCGCCAAGTTTCTCAAGTCCGCGCGCAAGCAGCAGGGTGTAGCTTTCGCCAACCAGACCGGGGGAAGTGCAAAATTCGCCCAGATCGGTCCATTCGCGCGCCTCATAGCCAGTCTCTTCGAGCAATTCGCGCTTGGCCGCGCCGAGCGGATCTTCATCCTCGCCGCCATCCTCATCGCCGATGAGACCGGCTGGCAATTCGATGCAATAGCGGCCGAGCGGAACGCGGTATTGCTCGACCAGCAGCACATCCTCGCCGTCGACAGCAAGGATCACGGCGGCCCGGATGCTGCGCGCGCGGGTGACATATTCCCAGCGCCCGCGCCTTTTGGCGACAATCTATTTGCCTTCCCAGACTGTTTCCTCGGGGGCATCAGCATCGGGAATGCTCACAGGACAATCAGCCTGTCGGGCAGCTCGTTCTTGTCATTTTCATCGCGCGGGAAGTGGTCACTCAGAACAGCGCCGACATCCCTGACCCCGGCGGCAATGCCTTCGGCGATGCAGCCCTTGCGGATTTCCACGAGCAT
>DAIQNS010000021.1:0-16102 GCA_036788315.1 Alteraurantiacibacter sp.
GCCGAGCGCGATCTGCTCGTGCAGCAGATCACCGGCCGCGTGCGCTGGCGCGAAAGCGTGCTGGCGATGCAAGCGGCGGGGGTGACGCATTTTGTGGAAATCGGCGGCAAGGTGCTCGGCCCGATGATCCGCAAGATCGCGCCCGATAGCGAGCAGATCAGCATCATGTCCATGGACGATATCGAAGCTTTCGCAAAGGAGCACGGCTGATGCGCTTTCTGACCTCTCTTGCCGCCATTTCGCTCGCCGTTCTGGGCGCGCCTGCAATGGCCAGCGACGGCGGCATTACCTGCATGGAAGAAGGCTATGACACAGCCACGCTCGGGCAGATCGAGCAGCTTATGGGGCAAGTCGATATCGAAGCGGGTGATGAAAACATCGCCAATGCCAAGCTGGGCCAGCTGGTGATTGAGGCTGTGCAGTTCTGCATCGCCGAGCATGGCTGGAACGAATTGCAAACCTTCAATGCCATCATCTACGAAATCGGGCGCTTGCAGGAGCTGGCGATGCGCCAGAACGGCCCGCTCACCCCGCAGGAAATCAGCAATCTCGACAAGGCACTGGCCAATGGCGACCGCACGCAATTGTGGACCATCGTGGAAGCGCAGGCGCAGAAGGGAATGGTCGGCGAGGCGGTCGACGTTTCAGAT
Source organism: Alteraurantiacibacter sp. (assembly GCA_036788315.1). GTDB lineage: Bacteria > Pseudomonadota > Alphaproteobacteria > Sphingomonadales > Sphingomonadaceae > Alteraurantiacibacter. The sequence continues at coordinate 651 of DAIQNS010000021.1, forward strand.
CGCGAGGCGATGATCCTTGGCATGTTCATCGTGGCCGCGGGCATTCCGCCGACCGAGGAAGCTGGCGAGGATGTTGGCCTGCTGCTGGGCATGATGGCCTTGCAGCGCATTGGCGCGCGCGAGTTCGCGGCCATGGCACAGGAGTAATGGCAATGTTTTCACTTGAAGGAATGACCGCGCTGGTGACCGGCGCGAGCGGCGGGATCGGCTCGTCCATCGCGCTGGCTCTGGCACGGCAGGGCGCGCGCATCGCGCTCTCGGGCTCGAATGGTGAGAAGCTGCGCATTTTCCGCGAGCAGTTGATCGACGAGACAGGCGGCGACCATGTCGAGATCACCTGCAACCTTTCGGACAGCGCGCAGGTCGAGGAACTCGTGCCTGCTGCCATCGACACGATGGGCAAGCTCGATATTCTCGTCAACAATGCGGGGATCACGCGCGACAATCTCGCCATGCGGATGAAGGACGAGGAGTGGGACGATGTCATCAAGGTCAATCTTGAGGCCACATTCCGCCTGATGCGCGCGAGCGCCCGCCCGATGATGAAAGCGCGCTTTGGCCGGATTATCAACATCACCAGCGTCGTGGGCACCACGGGCAATCCCGGGCAGATGAACTATTGCGCGGCCAAGGCGGGCGTTGTCGGCATGTCGAAAAGCATGGCGCAGGAGCTGGCGCAGCGCGGCATCACGGTCAATTGCGTCGCCCCCGGATTCATCCGTTCGGCCATGACCCAGGCGCTCGACGAGAAGCAGAAAGACGCGATCAACACCCGCATCCCGATGGGCCGCATGGGCGAGGGCGATGACATCGGCGCAGCGGTCGCCTATCTGGCGAGCAAGGAGGCAAGCTATGTCACGGGCCAGACCCTGCATGTGAACGGCGGGATGGCGATGTTGTAGCGATGCAGGTGAGAAAACCTGCGATTTCGTACTTTTCCCCAGCCAATCCCCGCCTTGCGGTATCAATCCTTGCCCGCGCGATACGCGCCGCTAAGGATATTGCAGCAATTCGACCGGCGACTGCGGCGAATCCGGGGCTTCCCGGAGCCTGACAATGCCGTGCAAGGGGTATGAATCATGAAGGCCACCATTGAACGCGCAAAACTGCTGCGCTCTTTGTCTCACGTTCAGTCGGTCGTGGAGCGGCGGAACACCATTCCGATCCTTTCCAACGTGTTGATCGAAGCTTCGAGCAGCGGCCATGTGAAGATCATGGCGACAGACCTTGACCTGCAGGTGATCGACAGTCTTGAGGCGAACAGCGTCGAAGTGGCAGGCGCAATCACCGTCTCGGCGCATCTGCTGTTCGATATTGCGCGCAAGCTTCCTGACGGCAGCCAAGTCAGCCTCGAGGCGGCGGACAACCGCATGGTGATCAAGGCCGGGCGCAGCCGGTTCCAGTTGCCGACCTTGCCGCGCGATGATTTTCCCGTGATCGTCGAGGGTGATCTTCCGACGAGCTTCTCGCTGCCTGCCAGCCTGCTTGCCGAGATGATCGACCGCACCAAATTCGCCATCTCGACCGAGGAAACACGCTATTATCTGAACGGCATATTTCTGCATGTCTCCGATGAGAAGGAGCCGGTGCTCAAGGCTGCAGCGACCGACGGCCACCGGCTGGCGCGCTTCACCATTGCAAGGCCCGATGGTGCCGAAGGCATGCCCGATGTGATTGTCCCGCGCAAAGCCGTCGCTGAATTGCGCAAGCTGCTCGAAGAAGGCAGCGATGGCAGCGTGCAGATCGATCTTTCGCCCTCGAAAATCCGGTTCACGATTGGCGCTGCGGGCGGCGTGGTGCTGACCAGCAAGCTGATCGACGGCACCTTCCCCGATTACAGCCGGGTCATCCCGACCGGCAATGACAAGCTGCTCAGGGTTGATCCCAAGAGCCTGTTTGCAGGTGTGGACCGCGTGGCCACCATCGCCACGGAGAAAACCCGCGCGGTGAAAATGGGCCTCGATACCGACAAGGTGACGCTCACGGTCACCAGCCCTGACAACGGCAATGCCGTCGAGGAAGTGTCCTCGCAATATACCTCGGATGCGCTCGAGATCGGCTTCAACGCGGCCTATCTCAAGGACATCCTGCAACAGATCGACAGCGACACGGTGGAACTGCATTTCGCCGATGCCGGGGCGCCCACGCTGATCCGCAAGGATGAAGACAGCCCGGCGCTTTACGTCCTGATGCCGATGCGGGTCTGACCCGCCTGCATACTGCCTTGCAGCCAGATGGTCAGCTTGCGTCTTGCGGGAACATCGAGGAAATAGTGCAAGAGCAGCGCGGCGGGCGGCATGAGTGCGACGAGCAGCAGTTCGCTACGCAGATTTACTGCGAGCCATGCAAACAGCGGGACGTGAATGCAATAGAGCGGATAGGATAGCGCCGCGCCCATATTCGCAAGGCGCACACTGGGCACTTGCCAGCGCAGCGCCAGCCACAGGCAAAGCGGAAAGCACACGAACAGGGCCACCAGCACCAGCGGCCCGCCCGCCAGCGGCACGAGTGCCATTGTCAGCACCACGAGCCCGATCGGCACCCAAGCCCAGTGCGAGACCTGTTGCCGCAAAGGCTGCATGCGCCACAAGTGCCAGATCAGCATGCCAGCGCCAAACCCGAAGCCGAGCCGCAGCAAGCCAGCGCCCAGCGTGTGCCAATGCGCGCCGAAATCGACGAATGGTTCCCCCTGCAGCATCAGCACGGTGAGGCCGGTCGCACAGATCAGCACAATAGCCAGCAGCATGCGCGGCCCTGCGCGCCACAGGCCGAGGGCAAATGCCAGATAGGCGAGCGCTTCGGCCAGCAGGCTCCACAATGGCGGATTGGCAGGAAAGAGATTGGCGATGGATTTGGGATTGGGCAGCAGGAACAAGGCGCCCGCATGACCGCCCGCCAGCACCATGCCGAGCACGGCTCCAAGCGCAAGCATGGGCCACAGCCGGATCACCCGGCGATAAAGGAAACTACGCGTCCGCAGCCCGCGCGCCATGCGCTTGCGATAGGCATGCGCGATCACGAAACCACTCAGCATGAAGAAAAGATCCACCGCGAGATAGCCGCCCGGCATCCATTGCGCGCCGAGCATGGGCGCATGAAACACCATCACGCCCAGCGCCGCGATCCCGCGCAGCGCATCGAGACTTGAGAACTGGTTTTCGTGCCCGGTCATGTGGCAGGTTTAGACCGGATGTGGTTAATTAATCGCCTTTGGCGCCGCCGTCCTCGCCTGGCGTAAGCGTCGCCTCCATCATCGCCGCGACCTCGACGAATTTCTCGCGCGGTGCGCCCGCGCGTGCGGCGGCGCTTTCGGCCTCCTCGATCTTCTTCCAGTCGCGGAAGGTGACGATATCGAGGCCGCGTTCGCTTGCCAGTGCATCGAAGCCGGGCCGTCCGCGCTTGCGCGCCGGGCCGAGCACGCCTGCGGCGATATCCTCGCCAATCATTTGCACGATGCGCTGGCCATCGGGGCGGTTCGTGCCGATGGTGCCCGACGGCCCGCGCCGCGCCCAGCCCACGCAGTACATGCCGGGCAGAATGCGCCCTTCATCATTGGCAAAACGCCCCGCACGCTCATCGAAAGGCACGCCGGGGATGGGACTGGTGCGGTAGCCGATGCAACTGACGACCAGGTCCGCGCGCATGCGTTCGACCTCGCCGGTGCCCACCGCGCGGCCCTTGACCACCTGCGTGCGCTCGATGGCGATTTCACGCACCGCGCCCTCGCCGATCAGCTCTGTGGGCTGCGCGCAGAACGCGAATTCGATGGCAATGGGCTTTTCCGCGCGGATATGTTCGGGTGTGGCGGCAAACTCGCGCAGCAGCGCTACCGATTTGCGCAGGCCCGGCTCGAGCAGAGCATCTTCGGCGGGATCGGGCAGATCGTTGCTTGCGACATGCGGGAAAGCGCGCTCGAGATTGCCCAGTTCGCCCAGCTCCTTGGGCGTCATCATGATCTGATGCGCGCCGCGCCGTCCGAGCAGGACGATCCGCTCGATCCGGGAGTGCATGAGGCTATCGAGCGCATGGCCGACAATATCACTGCCGACGAATTCCTCCGGCGACTTGGCAAGAATCCGCGCCACATCGAGCGCGACATTGCCCATGCCGATGACGACTGCGGTCGAGCCTGAAAGATCGGGCGCGAGCCCGGCAAATTCGGGATGGCCGTTGTACCAGCCGACAAAAGCGGCGCTGCCGATGACATTGGCCAGTTCCTCGCCCGCAATGCCCAGCGGACGATCCTTCGGCGCGCCCGTTGCAAAGACAATGGCGTCATACAATTCGCGCAATTCTTCCACGCTGACATCGCGGCCCACTGCAATATTGCCGACAAAGCGCACATTCTCGCTGAGGGCGGTTTTCTCATAGCGCCTGGCAACGCTCTTGATCGACTGGTGATCGGGCGCGACACCGGTGCGGATCAGCCCATAGGGGACAGGCAGCATGTCAAAGATATCAATGGCAATTTCATCGCCCAGCGTCTTCTGCGCGGCTTCGGCGGTGTAATATCCGGCCGGTCCCGAACCGATGATGGCAATATGGCGCATGGGCTTGGCGGCCTTTCGGGCTGTGACACGAAATAGGCCTTAACCCTATCCTTCTGCGTAACAAAGTCGGCGGCTGCATTCATACTCCGATTTTCTTGCCGTAAGTTGCTGCGCTATTTACCGTTTATAAAAGCCATTGCGGCAAAAAGGCGGGCTATGACCGCGGCTTCAGATCAGGACCGATCCGACCCAGACGGCGAAGGCGGGCAATTGAATGCTGCCGGCGCTGCTGTTGGCGTGCCTGCCATGCGCGCCGCGAAGGAACGGCGGAAAGGTTTGCGGCGCAGCGCCCGCCCCGAGCTGCTTCCGCAACCAGAGGCGGCTGAAGCTCCCAGCCGCCAGCTCTTCCCCGCGCGCTGGATCTATCTGATTGCGGCGGTGATCATCGCGATTGGCGGCGCTTCGCTGTCGCTGCAGGAGCTGCCCCACGGCGTCGCCGGGGCGCAGTTTGCCGCTGCCGTATTGGCCTTGATCGCTGCCAATTTCCTTCAGGCCTATGTGCACGAGCGCCACCGGCTGGGCCGGATGATCGGGGTGACAATGTTTGTCATTGTGCCCCTCGCGCTGTTTGGCCTGGCGATGACGCAATGGGCGTTTCATGGCCCGCTTGACTGGGATGTGGCGATGGCCAACATGCTGCTCGTCAGCACGATTGCAGCAGTCTATCTGCGCCGCCATCCCGGTGTCATGTTTGCCGGCCAGCTCGCGGTCTGGAGCGCGCCTGTCCTCGATTTGGGGTCTCTGGCCGGGATCGCCGCAATGGGCGTTGCCATGATGGTCGCAACGCTTGTCAGCATCGAGCAGGTGCGTCAGGACAAACGCGAAGAGCGCATGCGCGAAATGCGCGAACGGCTGCAGATGCGCGCCAGCGAAATTCTCAGCGACTATGAAGAAACGCGTCAGGGGTGGTTCTGGGAAACCGACCGGCGCGGGCTGCTGACCTATATTTCCACGCCAATCGCCAGCACCATGGGCGCTTCGCCCGAGGAGCTCATCGGCCAGCCGCTGGTCAGCCTGTTCGATCTCGAAGCAACCGGCGAGGAAGCCGAGCGCGAGTTGAATTTCCACCTCTCGGCCTGTTCGGCTTTCACCGAATTGTCGATCCGCGCGGCAATCCCTGAGCGCGAATTGTGGTGGTCTGTCTCGGGGCGCGCCTATTTCGACAATTTCGACAATTTCATCGGCTTTCGCGGATCGGGCACCGATCTTACCGAACGCCGCCGCAGCGAAGAGCGCACGACGCGCCTTGCTACTTACGATTCGCTCACCGGTCTTGCGAACCGGCATCAGCTGTTGCAAGCGCTCGACCGGATCCTGAGCGCGCGCAACGAGGCCAACCGGGTGCTGGCAGTCATGCTGCTCGATCTTGACCGGTTCAAGCGCGTCAACGATACGATGGGTCACCCCGCCGGGGATGCCCTGCTCAAGCAGGTTGCCCGGCGGCTAGAGAATGCGGTGGGCACGATGGGCCGGGTCGGGCGGCTCGGCGGCGATGAATTCAAGATCATCGTACCCGGGCAGGCGCAGAACGAAGCGCTCAAGGCCCTTGCCGAAAAGATCATCAAAGTGCTTTCGCAGCCCTATATGATCGACGGCAAACGCGTGGTGATCGGCGCGTCCATCGGGATTACCAAGGCGCCGGGCGACGGCGAAACCAGCGATGTCCTGATCCGCAATGCCGATCTGGCGCTGTATGCCGCCAAGGACAGCGGGCGCGGCCGCTTCCATTTCTATGCCGATGATCTGCATGCCGATGCCGAGGCGCGCGCGCAGATGGAAAGCGAACTGCGCGAAGTGATCACGCGGCGCGAACTTTCGCTGTATTATCAGCCCGTAGTCGATACCAAGAGCGAAACCATTGCCGGCTTCGAGGCGCTGCTGCGCTGGCAACATGCGACGCGCGGATGGATCGGGCCTTCGCAGTTTGTCTCGATTGCCGAGGATGCCGGCCTCATCATGGAGATCGGCGCGTGGGCGCTGGAGCAGGCGTGCAGCGACCTTTCGCGATGGCCGGAAAACGTGCGGGTATCGGTCAATGTCTCGCCGCTGCAATTCACCAATCCGGCATTCCCCGCGATTGTCGCGGGTGCAATTGCAAAGGCCAAGGTCGATCCCTCGCGCCTCGAACTGGAAATCACCGAAAGCGTGTTCCTGTCCGATGATGACGGGGTGGATACGACTTTTGCCTTGCTCAAGCAGATCGGCGTGCGCCTTGCGCTCGATGATTTCGGCACCGGCTATTCCTCGCTCAGCTATCTCAAGCGCGCGCCTTTCGACAAGATCAAGATCGACCGCAGCTTCATCCGCGGGATCACCGAACCCGATAGCCGCAATGGCGCGATCATCACTTCGATCACCAGCCTCGCGCATGCGCTGGGCATGGAAACCATCGCGGAAGGCGTCGAAACGCTCGACGAGCTTGAACTGGTGCGCATGTATGGCTGCAGCCATGTGCAAGGCTATGTCTACGAACGGCCCATGACCGCCGAGGGAGCCGCCGCGAAGCTTGCTGCAGGTCTTACCGCCATTGCGCGCGGCCCGCGCCAGACCCGCATGCCGCGGCAAGTGCAGCAGCGCAAGGTGACCGTGCGCCACAATGGCCGCGAATATGAGCTGACCATGCGCAACGCCTCGCTCTCAGGCGCGATGGTGGAAGGCTTGTGGAATATTGCAGTGGGCACGCGCTTCGAGATCATCCTTTCGCCCGACCAGTCGATCGGCTGCGTCGTGCGGTGGAGCCAGGATGACCGCATCGGCGTGGAATTCGACCATCAACTCGAGCGCGGCCTCGATGGTCGCATTCCCGTGCTCGATGGCAATCTTGGCAAAGCAGGCGCCGCTGCAGATCTGCGCCGCGCGGGATAAGGGCGATGGCTACCTTATATCACAGGGCAAGCCTGGACTGCATGACAGGCCGAACACGGCACGAATGCGATTTGGAGATCTGACGGGTGGAATTGCGGGGCTTCTTCAGAGGAAAGGGAGCGCAGGACGCGCAGGCTATCGACGCGCCTGCCGATGTCGCTGCCAGCCTCGTTATCGGCGATGCCGAAAGGCTGGCCATGCTCGATTCGCTCGAAGCGAGCGGCACATCATGGTTCTGGGCCACAAATAGTGACCACGATCTGGTCTACCTTTCGGCCGGCGCGCATACCGCTTTTGCACAGGGCGAGGCGCTGCTTGGCACCCCTTTCAAGGACCTCTTTGCCAGCGTTTCGCAGGACGAAGAACACGCCAACGATCGCCCGATAACTTTCCTGCTGAGCGCCAAGAACAAGATCACCGATCTGCCAGTGCGCCTTCTCGGCAAGCGGGATCAGGATGCCTGGTGGTCGCTCGTCGGGCGTCCGCATTTCGACGCCGAGAACAATTTTCTCGGTTATCGCGGCAGCGCCAAGGACATCACCGAAAGCTTCCAGAAGCTGCGCGAATCCTCGCGCATGGCGCAATATGACGAGCTGACCGGGCTTTCCAATCGCCACCGCATGAGCTCGCGGCTGACGAGGACATTGACGACCTTCGACAAGACCAAGCGCTTCTGTTCGCTGCTCATGCTTGATCTGGACCGGTTCAAGCAGGTCAACGACACGCTGGGCCACCCTGCGGGCGACGAATTGCTCCGCCAGGTGGCGCAGCGCCTTCAGCGGATTGTTCCGGAAAATGCTGAAGTCGGGCGGCTGGGCGGTGACGAATTCCAGATCATGCTGCCCGACATCGACGATCGCGGGCAGTTGGGCGAATTGGCTACGCGGATCGTGCAGATGCTTTCGCAACCCTATTCGATCGAGGGCAGCCGCGCGATCATCGGCACATCGGTCGGCATTGCGGTGTTCCCATATGATGGCGAAAATCCCGAGGAGCTGGTCAAAGCCGCAGACCTTGCGCTCTATGCTGCAAAAGGGGCGGGCCGGGGGCAATACCGCTTCTATTCTTCGGAACTGCGCGACACCGCAATCGATCATCGCGCAATCGAGGAAGATCTGCGCGATGCGCTGGAAAGCGACCAGCTCGAGATGTATTACCAGCCGATGGTGGAGACAGCCACCGGCAAGGTCTGCACTTTCGAGGCGGTGATCCGCTGGAACCACCCCGAGCGCGGCATGATCAGCCCGGCAACCTTCATGCCCATTGCCGAGGAAACCAATCTGATCCTCAAGCTTGGCGAATGGATCCTGAGGCGGTCGTGTCTGGATGCAGCGCAATGGCCCGAGGCCCTCAAAGTCTCGATCAACATTTCCGCGCACCAGTTCCGGCAGGATAATCTCCCGCAGATCGTTTCGAGCGCGATGCTGGCGGCCAATCTCCACCCCTCGCGCGTCGAGCTGGAGATTACCGAGACCGTCTTCATCGGCGACAAGACTGTCGCCGAAGCGATGTTCACCCGGCTCAAGGCGCTTGGCGTGCGGCTGTCGCTCGATGATTTCGGCACCGGCTATTCCTCGCTTGGCTATCTCCGCGGCGCGCCGTTCGACAAGATCAAGATCGACAAGAGCTTCGTCGATGATTGCACCAACAAGGACGATTCCTCACTCGCCATCATCACCGCGATCATCGCGCTGGCCAAGGCGCTCGACATGCAGACCACGGCAGAGGGCGTGGAAGCACATGATCAGCTTGAGGTGATGAAAGGATTGGGCGCCGACCAGATCCAGGGCTTCATTTATTCCAAGCCCATCGCGCAGCAGCAGGTTCTCGAAAAGCTGGCGTCGGGCGATTTTTCCTTCCGCGCCATCGGGCCAAAGCATCATCGCTCGGGTCGCCGCGCGATGTTCCGCAAGGTCAGCATCATTCACGAGGATCATCGCTATCACGTCGTCCTGCGCAATCTTTCGCGCACCGGCGCGATGATCGAGGGGCTGCTGGGCGTTTCCAAGGGCACCGAATTGCTGCTCGATCTGGGCGGCGGACAGCTTGTGGTGGGCAAGGTGCAGCGCAGCTGGGAAGCGCGGCAAGGGCTGCTGTTCGAAGTGCCGCTGATCAGCGACGGAGCCGATGGCCTGTGCACCCGGCACCGCGTGCCGCCCAATGTGCTCGAAGCGACCGAGCGGCGCCTGCGTCTCGAAAAGGGCAACACCATGCCGTGCTTCATGCAGGTCAGTGTCCAGCCGGGCGGGCTCATGGACCTGTGAAGCTGCGCAACGGCGCACACAAGTCCCTGCTGACAGGCGCATCGCGCACGGCTAAGGGGCGCGGATGACTGACCTCGCCAATATCCGCAATTTCTCGATTATCGCCCATATCGATCACGGCAAATCCACGCTCGCCGACCGGCTGATCCAGATCACCGGCGGCCTTTCGGCGCGCGAGATGAAAGAGCAGACGCTCGACAATATGGATATCGAGCGCGAGCGTGGCATCACCATCAAGGCGCAGACCGTGCGCCTGAATTACACCGCGAAGAACGGCCAGACCTATCAGCTCAATCTGATGGACACGCCGGGCCATGTCGATTTCGCCTATGAGGTGAGCCGCAGCCTTGCCGCGTGCGAAGGCGCGCTGCTGGTGGTCGATGCAGCGCAAGGCGTCGAAGCGCAGACGCTCGCCAATGTCTACCAGTCGATCGAGCATGATCACGAGATCGTCCCGATCATCAACAAGATCGACCTGCCCGCTGCAGAGCCCGAGAAGGTGCGCGCCGAAATCGAGGACATTATCGGCCTCGATGCTTCCGATGCCGTGCTGACCAGCGCGAAATCGGGCATCGGCATCGAAGAAGTGCTCGAAGCCGTGGTCGCGCGCATTCCTCCGCCCAAGGGCGAACGCGACGCGCCGCTGAAGGCCATGCTGGTTGATAGCTGGTATGACCCCTATCTCGGCGTGGTCATTCTGGTGCGCGTGATGCAGGGCGTCCTGACCAAGGGGCTGAACATCAAGTTCATGCAGGGCGGCACGCAGCATCTCGTCGACCGGGTAGGCTGCATGCGCCCCAAGATCGAGACGCTCGATGAACTGGGCCCGGGCGAGATCGGTTTCATCACCGCACAGATCAAAGAGGTCGAGCAGGCGCGCGTGGGTGATACCATCACTACCGTAAAAGGCGGCGCGACCGAGGCGCTCAAGGGCTACAAGGAAGTGCAGCCGGTGGTGTTTTGCGGGATTTTCCCCGTCGATGCCGCTGATTTTGACAAACTGCGCGAAAGCATGGGCAAGCTCCGGCTGAACGATGCGAGCTTCAGCTTCGAGATGGAATCCTCCGCTGCGCTCGGTTTCGGGTTCCGCTGCGGGTTTCTGGGTCTCCTGCATCTGGAGATCATTCAGGAGCGCCTCAGCCGCGAATACGATCTCGATCTGATCACCACTGCGCCATCGGTCGTCTATCGCCTGCAATTGGGCCATACCAAGACCGAAGACGCAACCGAGATGATGATCCACAATCCCGCCGATTGGCCCGATGTGAACCGCATCGACATGATCGAGGAACCGTGGATCAAGGCGGTGATCTACACGCCCGACGAATATCTCGGCGCGATCCTCAAATTGTGTCAGGACCGGCGCGGCATCCAGACCGATCTGACCTATGTCGGCGGGCGCGCGCAGGTGACGTATGAATTGCCGCTCAACGAAGTGGTGTTCGATTTTTACGACCGCTTGAAAAGCATCAGCCGCGGCTATGCCAGCTTTGACTATGAGCAGATTGGCCTGCGCGAAGGCGATCTGGTCAAGATGAACATCCTTGTGAACAACGAGCCGGTCGACGCGCTATCGCTGATCGTGCACCGCGGCGTTGCCGAAGAGCGCGGGCGCGGCATGTGCGAGCGGCTGAAGGATCTGATCCCGCGCCATCTGTTCAAGATTCCCATTCAAGCGGCCATCGGCGGCAAGGTCATCGCCCGCGAAACGATTGCCGCGCTGCGCAAGGATGTGACTGCCAAATGCTATGGCGGGGACATCAGCCGCAAGAAGAAGCTGCTCGACAAGCAGAAGAAGGGCAAGGCCCGGATGCGCGAATACGGCAATGTGAGCATTCCGCAGGAAGCCTTCATCGCGGCGCTGCGGATGGGCGAGGAATAGCCAAGCCAATTGGCGTCAGGCGCTTAGCGATTGGAATCGGAATACTTGGTCTCGACCGTGTCGTAATGCGACTCCACACTCGCCCCGAGTGCCATGATCGTGCTGCCAAGCGCCACCGCGATCAGCGATGCGATGAGTGCGAACTCGATTACGGTCGCGCCCTCCTCGGATTTCCTCAGGGCAACCCCGAACCGCCTGATCATTGCTGTTTCCCTCTAAGTGAACGTTACCTGCCCATTTAGTTTGAAAAGGCCTGCACGGCTTTGCTCTGCTGTTCCGTAAGCTTGCCTAACACCATGTCTGCCGGAATTAACGCTGTCTCATGCGGGTGGATAGAGCAGCGGACTTCACTTGGCGTTCAGTGCGGGCATGGCTATAGGCAGGACCATGACTGTGAAAATCGCTCTGCGTCCCGTTTCTGCTGCCGTCCTTCTGGGCGGGGCTGTCCTTGTTTCCGGCTGTTCGGGCCTTGGCGGCAGCGATGGGCCAACCGATACCGCCTATGTCGCGCGTGACGTCGAATCGCTTTATTCTGCGGCGAAATCGCGGCTCGATCGTGGCGATCTGGCATTAGCAGCGGGCCTGTTCGACGAGGTCGAGCGCCAGCATCCCTATTCGCCCTGGGCGCGCCGCGCACAATTGATGAGCGCCTTTGCCTATTACGCGGACCGCAATTATGGCGCTGCGATCCAATCCGCGCAGCGCTTTCTCTCGATCCATCCGGGCAACCGCGATGCGCCCTATGCCTATTATCTGATCGGCATGAGCTATTATGAACAGATCAGCGACGTCGAACGCGATCAGGCGATCACGCTTCAGGCGCTGAACGCGCTGACCGAGTTGCAAAGGCGTTACCCGCGCAGCGAATATGCCGCCGATGCGCGCCTCAAGACCGACCTCCTGCGCGATCATCTCGCGGGCAAGGAAATGGAAATCGGGCGCTTCTATCAGCGCACCGGACAATGGCTCGCGGCGCAATTGCGCTTCCAGAATGTGACCGAGGATTTCCAGACCACCAGCCACGCCGCCGAGGCGCTTTATCGCCTTACCGAAACGAGCCTTGCGCTTGGCCTCAAGGACGAGGCGCTGCGCTATTCCGCGGTGCTGGGCGCAAACTATCCGGGCAGCGACTGGTATGAAAAGGCGTTCGACCTCATGAACGATCATGCGCCGGAACTGGCCCGCGCGGGCTGATTGCCCGCAAGTTCCCATCACGCGGGATGATCCATCCCCGAAATCCGCCATTTGCGCGATTGCGAAGCGGGCACGCGCGGCCTAGATCATAGGCTGGCCATGCTCACTTCGCTCAGCATCCGCAATATCGTCCTGATCGAGGCGCTCGACCTGAGTTTCGGGCGCGGTCTGGGCGTGCTCACCGGCGAGACGGGGGCAGGCAAATCGATCCTGCTCGATGCTTTGGGGCTGGTGCTGGGCAACCGCGCGGACAGCGCGCTGGTGCGCAGCGGAGAAGCGCAGGCGAGCGTCACGGCCACATTCGAATTTGCCGCCATGCCCGCCGCAATCAATGCCGCTTTGGCCGAGGCCGAAGTCGCCGTGGAGCCGGGCGAACCCTTGATCCTGCGGCGCAGCGTCAAGGCCGATGGCGGATCGCGCGGGTTTGTGAATGATCAGCCGGTGGGCGCTGCGCTGCTGCGCGAATTGTCGGGCGCGCTCGTTGAACTGCATGGGCAGCATGATGATCGCGGGCTTGTCAATCCGCGCGGGCATCGGGCCTTGCTTGACCGTTTTGCCGAAGCCGACACCCAAGCCGACACAGGCAATGTTGCCGCCGCATGGCGCGAATGGCGCGACGTCGAAACCCGGCTCGAAGCCGCACGCGCTGAGCATGCGGCATTGGTGGCCGAGCAGGACTTGCTCCTTGCGCATCTGGCTGAACTCGCCAAGGTCGAGCCGCGCGAGGGCGAGGAAGAAGAGCTCGCCGCCGCGCGCGCCGATATGCAGAAGGGCGAGAAGCTCGCCGAGGATCTGGAGCATCTGCGCCTGATCTGGGACGGATCGGACAGCGCGCTTGCCCAGATGCGCAGTGCCGCAAGGCGGCTCGACCGGATCGGCGATCAGCACCCGCTGCTGGCCGAGGCACTCGCCGCGCTCGACCGCGCGGTCATCGAAGCGGGCGAGGCGGAGGAGAAGCTGGAAGCTGCCGCACAGGCCCTGTCTTTCGATCCGCTCGAACTTGACCGGATCGAGACGCGCCTGTTCGAATTGCGCGCGCTTGCCCGCAAGCACGATTGCACGGCCGATGGCCTGCCGGCCAAGATGCGTGAATTGCGCGCTGCTCTCGATGCGATCGAAATGATGGATGCCGCTGAGGCCGATCTGGCGATGCAGGCCAAGGCATGCGCAGCCACCTATCGCCAGCGCGCCGAGGCCTTGAGCGCCATGCGCAGCGAGGCCGCAGCCCGGCTCGACAAAGCAGTGGCGAGCGAACTTGCGCCGCTCAAGCTCGATGCCGCGCGCTTCCAGACTTCGGTCACCCAGCTTCCCGAAGGGCGCTGGGGAGCCGACGGGATGGACGCTGTGGAATTCCTTATCTCGACCAATCCCGGCGCGCCTTTTGCGCCGCTCACCAAGATTGCCAGCGGCGGCGAATTGTCGCGCTTCATCCTTGCCCTCAAGGTCGCGCTGGCGCAGCAGGGCGGGGCGGCGACGGTGATCTTCGACGAGATCGATCGCGGCGTGGGCGGAGCGGTCGCTTCTGCGATTGGCGAGCGGCTGGCGCGGCTTGCCGCCGAAGAAGGACAATTGCTTGCGGTCACGCACAGCCCGCAGGTCGCCGCCCGCGGGACCGCGCATTATCTCATCGCCAAATCATCGCAGGGCACTGTCACCCGCACATCGGTTGCCCGGCTTGACGAAGCGGGCCGACAAGAGGAAATTGCCCGCATGCTATCGGGCGCAGAAATCACCGACGAAGCCCGCGCGCAGGCGGATCGTCTGCTGGAGGGTGTATGATCCGCAAATTGCTCGTTCTGCACGGTATGCTTCTGCCCGGCCTGTTCACGCTTGCCGCCTGCGTTGCGGGGAAAGAAAGCGAGCCTGTAAGCGAACCGCTCGTGCCGCCCATCGCGCTTGAACAGGACAAGCCGCGGCTTGCCCTGGTCGAACATGTGCTCGCTGATTATTTTGCGCAGGATATCACCACAAGGCCAACCGTGTGCGCGAGCGTGGTCGAAGGGCGTGAGCAGGTCGGCCTTCCGGCTGACGAAGAAACCGCGCTGATCCTGCGTTTTGAACAGCTCGCGCCCTTTGCCCGGTGCGAGAACAAGGGCGGGCATTGGCGCGACACCGCCTCGCAAGACCCCGCGCTGGTATTTGCGATCCATTCCTTCGAATGCCAGCAGGAAACGCGCTGCACCGGCACCGCAGGCTATCAGGCGGGCGCTGCCGGCTCGCTGTCGTATCGCTACACGATGGACTGGCTCGACAACGAATGGACCTTCGGCCGCGATCCGATGATCATTGCGGAGGACGGGCCGCAGGACGGCGCTTTGCGGTGACCACGGCCATAAGCGAAGCCGAGGCTGCCAATGAGCTGATGCGGCTCGCAAGGGGCATCGCGCGGCACAATCGGCTCTATCACAGCGAGGATGCTCCCGAGATCACCGATCAGGAGTTCGACGCGCTTGTGCGGCGTAATGCCGAACTCGAGGCGGCTTTCCCGCATCTGATCCGCGCGGACAGCCCGAGCAAGGCTGTGGGTCACGAGGTCGCCGCCTCGCCGCTCGCCAAGGTCACCCATGCGCAGCGCATGATGAGCCTCGACAACGCCTTTGCAGATGACGAGGTCGCCGATTTTGCCGCGCGCGTGCGGCGGTTTCTTTCGCTTGCCGAGGATGAGCCGGTCGCCTTCACCGCCGAGGACAAGATTGA
>DAIQNS010000022.1:0-2235 GCA_036788315.1 Alteraurantiacibacter sp.
GCGCTGGTCGTCGGGGGCAAAGTGGTCGCGGCGATGGAACGCACCGGCGCGGCGGGCGAGTTTCGCAGCAATCTGCACCGCGGCGGCAGCGCGCGGCGGATCAAGATCACCGCCGAGGAACGCTCGACCGCAGTGCGCTCGGCCAAGATCATGGGGCTCAACGTGTGCGGCGTGGACATGCTGCGCTCGAACCACGGGCCGGTGGTGATGGAAGTGAATTCCTCGCCCGGGCTTCAGGGCGTCGAAAACGCCACCGGCATCGATGTGGCCGGCAAGATCATCGAGTTCCTCGAACAGAATGCCGCCAAGGGCCGCACCGGCACCAAGGGCAAGGGCTGAGGCTTATCCGCCGCCCTCGCCTGTGCTCTCGCCTCCGAGCAGATGTTGCTGGAGGAACATGATCGTCGCCCAGTAGAAATAGTCGGCGTTTTCCTTCTTGGCGAAGCCGTGCCCCTCGTTCTCGGCGAGGAAATTCCACGCCTCGCCGCCATTTGACCTTACCGCCTCGATGATCTGCACCGCTTCCGAAGCAGGCACGCGCGGATCGTTCGCGCCGGTTGCCACCATCAGCGGAATGCGGATTTCATCGGCTCTGGTGAGCGGGCTGATTTCCTTGAGCTTGGCGCGCTGCTCGGGATCGCGCTCGTCGCCATATTCCACGCGCCGCAGATCGCGCCGGTAATCCTCGGTGTTCTCAAGGAACGTCACGAAGTCCGAAATCGCCACGATGCAATTTGCCGCCTTCAGCCGGTCGCCATAGGCAATCGCCGAAGCATAGCACATGTAGCCGCCATACGAGCCGCCGGTCACGGCAACGCGCTCGGCATCAAGGCCGGGGTCCTCGATCAGCCGGTCAAGAAACGCGCCGATGTCCTTGACCGAATTTTCGCGCAGGAACGGACCGTTATCGAGGCTGACGAAGCGTTTGCCATAGCCGGTCGAGCCGCGCACATTGGGCAGGAAGATGGCAATGCCCATTTCGTTGATCAGGTAATTGTCCCGGCCCATGAATGTCGCGGTCGATTGCGCTTCGGGTCCGCCATGAATATCGATCAGCAGCGGGCGCGGGCCGGAAAACTTTGCAGGATCAGGCCGGTAGAGAAAGCCCGACATCGGCTCGCCATCGAAACTTTCGATCTCGACGAGTTCCGGCAGCACATTTTCCGAAGGATCGCGCCCGCCCATCTCGCTTGTGGTCCAGCGCGTCAGCGCCAGCGTTGCAGGATCGATGCTGTAAGCGTCCGCTGCCGCCTGATTGGAGACGATGGTCACACCAATGGCGTTCCACGGGGCGATCTTGATGCCCCCGATAATGCCCGGCGGCAGCGGCACCTGCCGCGTTGTGCCGGTAGCAATGTCGAACAGCTTGAGCTGCGACTGGCCGGCGGCATTCACCTCGTAGGCGATCATTGTGCCATCATCGCTGACATCGAAGCTCTCGATATCCCACGGCTCTTCGACAATGGGCGTGAAATCTCCGGTGGCGGGATCGAACAGGCCGAGCCGCTTGAATTCCGAGCCATAATCCGTGGCGGCCCACAGCCGCCCGTCGGGGCCATATTCGATCGAGCTGAACGCGATCGGCTCATCTTCGCGGGTCAGCCGCTCGATGGCGCCACTTGCCACGTCAAGATGATAGAGCTCGTTATTGGTGACTGAGATATAATTCGCGACAAGCGCGGTCTGGCCATCGGGCGTGAAGTCGACCACGTACCATCCGCCGCCTTCGCGCTGCGCCAGCATGCGGGCAGAACCAGGCACGCGCGGGTCCATGATATACAGATCGACATCGCTGCCATTGCGCATGGTCGAGCTGAACGCGACCATCGCGCCGTCGGGCGTCCAGGCGCCGAGGCTGTTCCTGCTGCTGCCATCGGTCAGCAATTGCAGCTTGCCGTCCTCAAGCCTGTAAATCTGGTAGAACTCGTCGCCGCCATTGTCTTTCGACACCAGGCTCACATCGCCCGCGCCCGGCGACACCGA
Organism: Alteraurantiacibacter sp.; assembly: GCA_036788315.1. Taxonomy (GTDB): domain Bacteria; phylum Pseudomonadota; class Alphaproteobacteria; order Sphingomonadales; family Sphingomonadaceae; genus Alteraurantiacibacter. The sequence continues at coordinate 1,984 of DAIQNS010000022.1, forward strand.
TACGCCGCGCACGGGCTCTGCCTCGAACGTCAGCTGCGTGCGCGCGGCGCCGGGCGCGGCGACATGGTGAAGCTGCGCGGTACTGGCAAAGCGGGTGCCGATGAACATGCCGCGCGTTTGCGGGTTCCAGTCTGCAAAGACCGCGGTGCGAAAATCGAAATAGGCGCGCGTGGCGGCGGCGAGTTCCTGCGGCACGGGCGGGATGCCGTCGGCGACGATTGCGGCAGGCTTGGGCACGGCCTTGGGTTCCGC
>DAIQNS010000022.1:2245-8936 GCA_036788315.1 Alteraurantiacibacter sp.
TCCTGCGCATGGAGCGGCGCTGCCAAAGGCCCGCTCAAATGCAGGGGAAGAACAAGCGCAATCGCAGCCATCCATCGCTTCATCGGGCACTCCAGTTTCAATTGAGATCAATAGCCGACATTGCCGCTTTGCCCCGCGCAGTCAATTTCAAATCGGCGCGCCATTGGCAATTCGGCCCTGTCCTACAGGCGCCAAGCGCGCCCATGCTCGCCCCATTTTGTCATTGTAAAGCGCGAGGAACAAACGAAGATGTGCACTTCTGTCAAAACCCGCCCGCCGCATGTGTTTCATCAACAAGCCCGGCCAATTGTGCCGCTCCGGTTTCGGTTGTAATCACCCGGCGCGTTTCAGGAGAAGATCGCCATGCTCATCGGTTGCCCTCGCGAGATCAAGAACCGCGAATACCGGGTCGGTCTGACGCCCGAAAGCGCCAAGGAACTTGTCGCGCACGGCCACGAGGTCTGGATCGAGAGCGGCGCGGGCAGCGGGATTGGCGCGAGCGATGCGGAGTATATCGCGAGCGGCGCGCGCATTGTCGCCGATGCCGAAGCGATCTTTGCGGGATGCGAAACGGTGGTGAAGGTCAAGGAGCCGCAGGCGGGTGAGCGCGCCATGCTGCGCGAAGGGCAAATTCTCTATACCTATCTGCATCTCGCTCCCGATCCCGATCAGACTGCCGATCTGGTGCGCTCGGGCGCGACGTGCATCGCTTATGAGACAGTCACCGGCCCCGGCGGCACGCTCCCCTTGCTCAAGCCGATGAGCCAGGTCGCGGGGCGGATGAGCATTCAGGCAGGCGCCACCGCGCTCGAAAAGGCGCATGGCGGGCGCGGCGTGCTTTTGGGCGGTGTGCCCGGAGTAATGCCGGGCAAAGTCGTGGTGATCGGCGGCGGCGTAGTCGGCTTCAACGCGGCGCAAATGGCCGCCGGGCTCGGCGCGGATGTGGTGATCATGGACCGCAGCCCCGAGGTGCTCGAACGGGTCGGCACCCATTTCGAAGCGCGCGCCAAGACCCGCTTCTCCAATCGTGCCAATCTGGAAGAAGCGGTGCGCGAGGCCGATCTGGTGATCGGCGCGGTGCTGATCCCCGGCGCGGCGGCGCCCAAGCTGGTGAGCCGCGCGATGCTGGCGACGATGAAGCCGGGCGCGGTGCTGGTCGATGTGGCGATCGATCAGGGCGGATGCTTTGAAACGAGCCGCGCGACAACGCATGACGAGCCGACCTACATCATAGACGAGATTGTCCACTATTGCGTCGCCAACATGCCCGGCGCGGTCAGCCGCACGAGCACCTATGCGCTCAACAATGTGACCCTGCCCCATGCCTTGCGCATTGCCGATCTGGGCTGGCGCGAGGCGATGCGCAGCGATCCGCACCTGGCGCAGGGGCTGAACGTGCATGCAGGCCAGATAACCTACCCGGCGGTTGCGCAAGAGCTTGATTATCCGTGGGTTCCTGTCGACGATGCACTGGCCTGACTGGGCATGGATGCGCAGGCTGTAACTAACAGTAAATTAAACCGGGACGCCTATCGCGCTGGCATGGGAACTGCGCCAACCGCCCCTGCTGTGTCCCGCTGGGACTTCTGCCGCTGGCGGATGATCGTGCTTGCCATACTGGCCCTGTGCTGCGCGCCTTTTCCGCTCGCGGCGCAAGGTGGGCCACCCGTGCCCACAGGCTTTGGTGCGCAACCGGTCTGCTATGCGGCGGCAAGCGCGCGGGAAAGCTACCGCGATATTGCCCGTCTCGCCTCGCGCTGGAGCTGCGATAGCGGGGCTGACATGAAACCGGCCGAGAGATATTTCATCCGCTATGGCTTGGATGACGCAAGCGCCGGAGGTTTTGCGCCGCGCTATCTGGCCTTTATCCGCGCGCCGTTCGGCCAGCTCGAGGCGCAGTTTCTTGGCGGCACATCGCCCTCGGCCTCCAGTCTTTACGCCTATGGCGACATATTTGTCGGACCTGAAAGCCACCTCGGCTTTGTTCCGCTTCCTGCCGCCAGCGGCACGCCGACCGCGCTGCTCGTAACGCTTGACGAGGCCCGCTACCCAGCCGGATTTGTCGCCGGGAGCCTGACCCAGGTGCCTCCGGTCAAGATCAATGCAGGCCTTGTCCATCTGCTCGCCGCACTGATCTGCGGGCTGCTCCTGGCCCCGGTGCTGTTCGACCTCGGCTTCTACCGGACCCTGCGCGAGAGTTTCCCGCTTTATCACGCCTTCTTCTGCCTGACCGCAGTGGTGCAAACCGCCTCGATTTCCGGACTGATACCGCTGGTCTTTGGAGTTTCCGGCGAGACCGAGCAAATTATCGCTTTTCTTTCCTTCGACCTCATGCTGATCGCAACGATCCTGTTCGTGGGCAGCTTTGTGGAAGATCACATTCTCACGCGCCGCCATCGCCGTGTCCTTGCGCTTGCCGCGTGCATGCCGGTTGTGACCGCGGGACTCATGTTTGCGCCGCAGAGCATGCCGGGTGAAGCGGTAGCGCCACTCATCTACATCTGTCTTGGCATCCTGCTGGTTTCGCTCTTTTATGTGATGGGCGCAGCATGGCGGCGCGGCAGCAAGGCCATCCGCTACATCACTCTCGCCTTCGCGCCGCTCCTGACCATCGGCGTGCTGCGCATTTCCGGCGCGCTCGTCCCCGCGCTGTATATCGAGTTCAGCGAAATGTGGGCGCAGAGCCTGGCTTTGGTATTCGAAGTTTCGGTTACGTCCTTCGCGGTTGCCAGCCGCTTCCTCACGATCAAGCATGAGCGCGACAATGCCCTTGATGCGGCGCGTTCGCTCGAAACAATCAGCGAGCATGATGCCTTGACCGGCCTGCTCAACCGGCGCGCGCTCGAAGCGCGCTTCGATCTGCTGCGCGCAGAAGGGTTCACCGCGATGGCGGTGCTCGATCTGGATCATTTCAAGGCGATCAACGATACTTACGGCCACCAGCTTGGCGACGAGGTGCTTGTCTGCGCTGCGCTCGCCTTGCGCGGAACTGAGGATCCTGACCTGCTCGCGTTCCGCATTGGCGGCGAGGAGTTCCTCATTCTGCTGAGAGGCCGCGCCAAGCGCACCCGCGCAGAAGCGCAGCGGCAAGCCATTTCGAGTGCCGTCGCCAGCAAGCTTGCCATCGATCGCAAGGTCACCGCCAGCATGGGCTATATCGAAGCTTCCGCCGGAGCGATTGCCAGCGCCAGCTTCGAAGCCTTGTACGAACGCGCCGACCGCCTGCTCTACGAAGCGAAGGAACGTGGCCGGGACATGATGGTGGCCGAGCGTGTCAAAGTGTTCGAGCGCAGGAAAACCGCAGGCCGCGACGACCGGCGTGCAGCATAGGGCAGTGCGCTATGCGGGCGGCAGAAACGGCGCGGCGACCTGCGCTGGAACGCGCGCGGGGCGGCCCGTGGCAAGATCGATCATCGCCCAGCCGGTCTTGGCGCGGACCAGCTCGCGGCCCTGCTCATCGGCAAAGGCAAAATGCCGCTCGAAACGCGCCCCGCGCGGCCCTTCGCGGATCTCGGTCATGCCGCTCACCATGGCCCCTTCGCGCACATTGCCGCGATAATCGATCTCATGGCGCAGCACGACCCAGCTGTAGGCGGCGACATGCGCCGGATCGGCATCCTGTTCCCAGTGCCGCGCCGCCAGCTCCTCCATCCAGCGCACCCACACCGCATTGTTCACATGGCCATTGGCATCGATATGTTCAGGCTCTGCGGTAAAGGTCAGCGCAAAGCTGTGGCTCACTCGGTCACCCCAAGTTGCCACAGGATGAAAGCGGCTTCCTCTGCCGTTTCGCGCAAGCCCTCGAAGCGGCCCGATTTGCCGCCATGGCCTGCGCCCATATTGGTCTTGAGCATAAGCAGATTGTTGTCGGTTTTGAGTTCACGCAGTTTGGCGACCCATTTGGCGGGTTCCCAATAGGTGACGCGCGGATCGTTCAATCCGGCGGTTACCAGCAGCGGGGGATAATCCTGCGCCACCACCTGATCATAGGGGGAGTAGCTTAATATATGCGTGAAATCGGCCTTGCTGATGATCGGATTGCCCCATTCGGGCCATTCGCCCGGCGTCAGCGGCAGGCTTTCGTCGAGCATGGTATTGAGCACATCGACAAAAGGCACATGCGCCACAACCGCGCCGAACAGCGCGGGATCCTGATTGATCACCGCGCCCATCAGCTCGCCGCCCGCAGAGCCGCCGCTCGCGCTGATCTTGCCTTCGGCCGTATAACCCAGCGCCACCAGCCCGCGGCCAACATCGACGAAATCATTGAAGGTGTTGGTGCGCTCCTTGAGCTTGCCTTGCAGATACCAATTGCGCCCCAGATCATCGCCGCCGCGAATATGCGCGATTGCATAGGCCATGCCGCGATCGACCATGCTGAAACGCGCCGTCGAGAAGCCCGGGGGGACGGCATAGCCATATGCGCCGTAAGCATAGAGATGGAGCGGGCCGCCCATTTCGCGGTCCTTGCGATAAACGATGCTCACCGGCACCATCGCCCCGTCGCGCGCGGGAATTTCAAGCCGTTCGACAGTGTAGAGCGAGGGATCATAGCCCGAGGGGATTTCCTGGACCTTCAGCGTTTCCAGTTCGCCCGTCGCAAGGTGATAATCATAGACCGTATCGGGCGTGATCGGCGATTCGTAAGTGAGCCGCAGCTTGTCGATCGACCATTCGGGATTGTTGCCCAGCCCCGCCGAATAGCTCGCTTCGGGAAAGGTGATCGTGTTCACAAGGGCAGGATCGGCGTAGTTGCGGATCTGCACCTGGTCGAGCCCGGCAAGACGCCCTTCAGTGACGTAGAACCCCTCGAACAGCTCGAAGCCGGTGAGATAGAATTGATCCGACCCCGCGATCAATGTTTGCCATTGCGCAGGCTGCGCGAGCGGCGCGGTGGCAAGGCGGAAGTTCACATGCTCGTCATTGGTGTGGACGAACAGCGTGTCGCCGCGCACATCGACGGCGTATTCGACGCCCTTCTCGCGCGGCCGCACGAGCAGCGGCTGAGCCAGCGGATTGCTGACCGGGTAAAGCCGCACTTCGGAAGTCTCATTGTCGCCGGTCGCCACGATCAGCCATTCGCGATTGGCCGAAAGATCGGGGCTTACGGTAAAGCCAAGCTGCTCCTCCTTGTAGAGTTCCACATCCTCGCTCGCATCGCTGCCGATGCGGTGCACAAGCACGCGGTCGACGCGCCAGTTTTCATTGGCCCGGCCATAGACGAGCATGGTGTCGTTCGCCGCCCAGATGAGACTCGTATTGGTGTTGGCGATCACATCGGGCAGCAGTTCGCCAGTTTCGAGATCCTTGATCCGCACGGTGAAGCGCTCGGCCCCGTCGGTATCGATCGAATAGGCGACATAGCGGCCGTTTTCGCTGATCGAAATATCGTTGATGCTGATGTACTCATGACCCTCGGCCAGAGCGTTCACATCGAGATAAAGCTGCGCCTCTCCGCCGGCCACGGGGCGGCGGTAATGCTTGCGGTATTCTGCGCCTTCCTCGAACTCGCTCCAGTAAAGCCAGTCGCCGTCCTTTTGCGGAACCGAGCTGTCGGCCTCTTTGATGCGCGCACGCATTTCGGCGAAGATTTTATCGACCAGCGCCTGCTGGCCTTTCATCTGCGCTTCGAAATAGGCATTCTCGGCGCGTACGTAATCAAGCACGTCCTCATCGTCTATCTGCGGGTAGGACTGGTCCTTGAGCCAATGATAGGGATCGCTGATGGTGATGCCGTGATGCGTGTAGCTGTGCTCGCGCTTTTCGGCACGCGGAGGCTCGATCGAAGTATCGTAGTTCACAGGCTGGCCTTCATCTGGCTGGAGCGATTGCGCATGGAGCGGCTGCGTGAAGAGGAATGCCGCAAGGGCGGCAAGCACAAAATTCGCACGAAGAGACATGAAGTATCCTGAAGCTGTTGGTTGCATATGCAACAACCAGCGTTTGCGCTCGGTGTCAATGGTTCGCAGATGGCGGGATCGAGGGCCAGTTTCCCTTTGACATTGCGCGCACAATTTCGCTTAGGGGGCGCTGCAATGCAGCATCGTGATCAGCCACAGGAACGAAGATGAGCAAGACCAACAAGGTTCCGGTTCTGGTCACCGGCGGCGCGGGCTATATCGGCAGCCATGCGGTCCTCGCCTTGCTCGACGCGGGCTGGCCGGTCGCAGTGATCGACAATCTCTCCACGGGCTTCCGCTTTGCCATCCCTGACGGCGTGCCCCTGTACGAAGGCGATATCGAGGATGCAGAATTGCTCGCGCGCATTTGTGCCGAGCAGAAGACCGGGGCGATCATGCATTTCGCAGGCTCGATCATCGTGCCCGAAAGCGTCGAGAACCCGCTCAAATATTATTACAACAATACCGTGAAGAGCCGCGCGCTGATCGCCGCTGCGGTCGATGCGGGCGTGCCGCATTTCATCTTTTCGAGCACGGCAGCGACCTATGGCATGCCCGAGACCTCGCCGATCACCGAGGATACGCCCAAGGCGCCGATCAATCCCTACGGCACGTCCAAGCTGATGACCGAGCAGATGCTCGCCGATACCGCAGCAGCGCATGCACTCAATTACTGCGCGCTGCGCTATTTCAACGTCGCCGGGGCCGATCCGCAGGCGCGCAGCGGGCAATCCACCGCAGGCGCGACGCATCTGATCAAGGTTGCCTGCGAAGCGGCGACGGGCAAGCGC
>DAIQNS010000022.1:8946-16080 GCA_036788315.1 Alteraurantiacibacter sp.
GTTCGGCACGGATTATGACACGCCGGACGGCACGGGCGTGCGCGATTACATCCATGTCAGCGATCTTGCCGCAGCGCATGTGCTGGCGCTCGAAGCTTTGATTGCGCAGCCCGATCGCTCGCTCACCATGAATTGCGGCTATGGCCGGGGTTTTTCGGTGCTCGAAGTGCTCGATGCGGTCGACCGCGTGACGAACATGACGCTCGACCGGCACATGCAGCCGCGCCGCGCGGGCGATCCGGGCGCGCTCGTGTCAGATCCCTCGCGCATTCGCGCCACTCTGCCGTGGGAGCCAAAGCACGCCAATCTGGACGAGATCATCGGACACGCGCTGCAATGGGAGCGGCGGCTGAGCGAAATGCGCGGCCAGGATTGATGCGCAAGACCGCGCGTTTCGCGGTCTGCGCGGCGTTTGTCTGCGGGCTTGCGATGCTCATGGCGGGCTGGCTCGGGCGGTCTGTAATCCTGCTCGATTTTGCCAATCTTGTAATTGTGCCTGCCGCCATCCTCACGCTTGCAGCAGCGATAATTCTGGCAATGCGCGCACGCGGCTGGGCAGGGCGCGCACTGCCCGCCATCGGCGCAATGGTTGCAGCCATTGCGCTCATCCCGCCCGGCGCCGCGCCGCAAGCCTGCCCCGCCGAGGCTGAAAGGCTGCGCATCGCCTGGCTCAATACCGAAAGCGTCGATGATCAAGAAACGATCATGGGCTGGATCGAAGCTGAAGACCCTGCGGTGGTTGCGCTGGGCGAACTCAACGCCTCCGATGAAGCATTGCGCAGCGCCTTGGCGGCGCGCTTTCCCTATCGGCAATCGTGCCTGGAGCATGATCGTTGCTCCACCGCCATCTATGCCAAAATGTCGCCGCTGGCAGCGCAAGGGCTGGCGCGCGGGGATGCCGCCAATCGCCGCGCGCTCTCGGCGGCGTGGATGGACTTGCCTCCTGCTTCTTCTCCGGCACAGCCCTCTGCCGCGCCGCTGCGCCTTATGGCAGTGCATCTCTCGCATCCTGCCCCGCTGGGCACAGCCGGACGACAGGACAGCGAACTGGCCGAGCTGCAAATGGCCATACGCAATCCTGCGAATACGGTAATCGTGGGGGATTTCAACGCGACACAACGCATGCATGTGCTGCGCCGCTTCGCCAGCCGCAACCAGCTGCAACCCACGATCGCAGACCGGCCTACCTGGCCGCTGAACTACGGCTCAAGCCAGCCTGGCGACATGCAAACCTTGCCCTTGTGGCAGATCGACCATGTGCTCGCCGGGCGCAATTGGCGCGTGGAGGCGCTGCGCACATCGGATGATCTGGGATCGGATCACCGCGGGCTTGTAGCTGATCTGTGCCGCGCGAACTGACCTTCTAAAGTCAGGGCGCCTGCAGCGGATCAGCGAGGCGGCCCGCAGCTTCGTATTCCGCATCATCCTCGCTCACCACGGGCACCTGTTCCACGCGGTCGTTTTCAACCGCATCGTCGAGCGGCATCACCAGCGGCTTCAAAGGAAGGCCGGCAAGGCTCGCTTCCCAAGGCGCATAGCTTTCCGGGTCATAGCGCTCGAGGTCCGAAAACAGATCAATCGTCAGCTGCCCGGCATTGCGCAAAAGGCTGGCGTGCCGAATGTATTGCTCGGCCTCCGCGAGCACGAGGCTGGTCTGCGCTGCAAGCAGGTCGTTGGTTACATCGAGCACATCGCGCAAGGTGCGCAGGCCCGAGCGTTGCTGCTGCGTCACGCCTTCGATTGCGCGCTGCGCCGATTGCGCGGCATTGACGAAGCGCGGCAGCGATTCGCGCGCCGCCTGCAACAGGTTCCAATTGCTCGCTATCGATTGGCGCACATCGCGGCGCGTCTGTTCCAGCGCGTTCTGGCTCGCTTCGTTTAGGGCGATGGTTTCGCGGATGCGCGAAGTCAGTGCGCCGCCCTGATAGAGCGGGGCCGAGAGTGCAAAGCCCAGGATGATCTCGTCCGAGCGGTTCTCGTTGGCAAATTGCGACAAGGGGGAGGAGACAAGCGAAGCGAGCCCGTTGACCTGCGGCCCGAGATTGGCACGTGCCAACGCCACATCCTGACGCGAGGCGAGCTCGAGATAGCCGACGGCGAGAATTTCGGGACTGGCGGTTTCGGCCTGAAGGTACAGGCGGTCGATGCCGGGGATGGGGGGCAAGGCAGGCGGCGCTGCCAGCTCATCGGGATATTCGCCCACCAGATTGCGATAGCTCGCCGCGCTTGATTCCAGATTTGCGCGCGCCTGGATCAGTCTGCCTGCAGCAAGTTCGAGCCGGTTCTCGGTCTGGTCGAGATCGGGCGCGGTGGCATCGCGAAGGTTGAGCCGGGCCTGCGTAACATCGCGTTGCTGGCGCAAGAGTTCGTAGTTCTCGCTCGCCACGCCATACAGCGCAATATCGCGCCGCACCGAAACATAGGCCGAAATGACATCGAGCAGCAGATCCTGCTCGGCAGAACGCAGGCGCTGCAAGCTGGCCATACGGTTGGCCTGCGCGCGGTCAAGCGTCGAGGCGAGGCGGCCCGAGGAGAACAGCGGCTGCGCCAGACCAACAGAAACATTGGTCGACCATCCGCTCTGGCTTGAGGAGAATTCTTCAAAATCCACGTTCTGGTCGGTGAAATTGTGCGTCAGATTGAAACGCAAGGTCGGGCCATAAGCGGCTTCGGCCTGCGTGACGCGCTCCTCCGAAGCGCGGTCGCTGGCGCGGACAGCGGCAATGTCGGGATTTTGGACATACGCCTTGGCCAACGCTTCCTCGAGTGTGCCGGCAGAGGCAGGGCCAGCCGACAGCCCCGTCGCGAGTAATGCCCAAGCCACGGCGGATCCCGTTAAAAATCTGGCAAAAGCCATGTCCCGTCCCCTGTTGATTGACGGCGGCATTCCCGGAGGACATGCGCCTGCGCCACCCGGGATGGGCAGCGGCGCGACCATAGAAAATGTTGCAGCGCACAGCAATACTTATACCGCGCTTGCAACAAGATGGATCGCGCGGCTATGGACGGTTTCGCGCATACGCGTCAGGCTACACAAAGAAGGGGGCGATCAGGTGCAAGTGTCTCTTCTTAGTGGTCTTTCCGCCTCCATTGCCGAGATGAGGACGGCGCTTGCGCCCTTGCGCCAGATCATGATGCCGCTCGTTGCCATCAGCAGCGTCTACAATATCCTGTTGTTGTCCGGCTCGTTCTTCATGCTGCTTGTTTACGATGATGTGCTGCCGAGCCGTTCGGTGCCTTCGCTCGTCAGCCTGTTTCTGATGGTCTGCGTCGCTTATACTTTTCAGGCCATTCTGGACATTATCCGCGGGCGCATGCTGGTCCACGTCTCGACCTTGTTCATGCGCCGGGTCAGCGGGCGCGCGCACGACATCATCTCGCGGTTTGAAATGGTGCGCGGGCCCATGCCAGGCGGGGTGCAGATCGTGCGCGATGTCGATGGCATTCGCGCCTTCCTGAGCAGCGGAGCGCCGCTCGCTCTGCTCGATCTTCCGTGGATTGCGATTTACCTGCTGATCCTGTTCATTTTCCACTGGAGCATCGCGCTCCTGGCCTTTGTCGGCGTGCTTGTGCTCGTCACGCTGATGATCATCAACAACCGGCTGACCCAGCCGCTCACACGCGATACCGTGCGCACCGGCTCGGACCGGTTCGAACTGGCCGAGAAAACCTATCGCAATGCCGAGACGATCAGGGCGCTGGGGATGGGCAATTGGCGCAAGGCGCAATGGGCAAGTGCCGAGGATGCCTATCTGGAGGCCAATGACCGCCTGTCCTTCATCAACAGCAATCTGTCGGGCACGACCAAGGCGCTGCGCATGTTGCTGCAATCGGCAACGCTCGGACTTGGCGCATATCTGGTCATCCATGGCGATGCGACCGGCGGCATCATCATCGCCGCCTCTATCCTCACCGCGCGCGCAGTGGCGCCTGTCGAGCAGGTGATCGGCCACTGGAAGAACATCGTCACCAGCCGGCAGGCATCAAGCCGGATCGAGCAATTGTTCCAGGCCGTTCCCGCCGTGCAAGAGCCGATGGGCCTTGATCTGCCGGGCCAGGAACTGGCGCTGAAAGGCGTCACTTCGGGCCCGCCGGGGACGCGCAGCGTGACAATCGCGGATGTCAGCTTCACCTTGCAGGCGGGCGATGCGCTTGCCATCGTGGGTCCGAGCGGATCGGGCAAGACCGCGCTGGCGCGCGTGATCTGCGGCATCTGGGCCTGCCTTCGCGGCACGGTCCGGCTGGACGGCGCGACGCTCGATCAATGGTCCTCCGAGCAGACGGCGCAAATTCTTGGCTATGTGCCGCAGGCGATCGAGCTGTTCGAAGGCACCATTGCGCAGAATATCGCCCGCTTCGATCCTTCGGCAGACCGCGAGGCGGTACTGAAAGCGGCGCGGGCGGCGAGTTGCCACGAGATGATTGTGCGCCTCACCGATGGCTATGATTACCTTATCGGCAACAATGGCAGCAATCTTTCGGCCGGACAGCGCCAGCGGATTGCCCTTGCCCGCGCGCTCTACCGCGATCCCTTCCTGCTGGTGCTCGACGAGCCCAATTCCAATCTCGATTACGAAGGCGAAGCAGCGCTGGGCATTGCCATTCGCAACGCGCGCGAACGCGGTGCCATCGTGATCGTGATCGCGCACCGCCCGCAAGTGGTCGCCCATGTCAGCCACATCATGGTGCTCAACAGCGGGCGGGTGGAAAGTTTCGAGACAAGGGCGCAGTTCGATGAGCGCAAGCGCAAGCAGCGCGCCGGGCAGATCGCGAATAAGCCCACTGCCGCCGAAGTAAAGGAAGATGCCGAGGGGCCTCCGGCGGCAATTGCCTCGCAACCCGGGGACGAAAATTGAGCAATGCACTGGAAATCTATGGTCAGCACGAGGGCGGGGGTCTCCCCGCCTCGCTCGGCGCGCGCGATGTCGAAGTTCAGGAAACGCTGGCCAAGACGACGCGCAAGGGCCTGATCGCAGTCGCCGTGCTGGTATTCGGCATTGGCGGGATGATGGCATTCCTGCCGATGGCAGGCGCAGTCATCGCCACGGGCGAGGTTTCCGTCGAAACGCAGGTCAAGCAGATTTCGCATCCGTTCGGCGGCGTCGCGGCGGATATTCTTGTGAGCGATGGCGACAGGGTCAACGAGGGCGATGTCCTCATCAGGCTCGATGATACAGTGGCTGGTGCAGCGGCGGAATTCTCCGAGCTCAGCCTTGACCAATTGCTCGCACGCGAGGCACGGCTGCGCGCACTGCGCGACGGCGCGGGCGCAATCACGTTTCCCAAGGAACTGCTCGATCGCGCAAATGAGCCAGGCGTTGCTGCCCTGCTCGCTGACGAACGCTCGGGCCATGCTCTGGAACGTCAGGCGCGCGCCGACCTTGCCCGGCAATTGCAGGCGCGCATTGCCCAGACACAGGCCACCATCGCCAGCTCCACCAGCCGGATCGACGCCTTGCGCCGACAGGATCAGCTTATCGGCGAGGAACTGACGCAGACGCGCGAGCTTTACGAAGATCGCCTGAGCACGCTCGACCGGCTCAATGCGCTCGAACGCGCGGCGGTCGATCTCGATGCCAATCGCTCGGCGGCGCAGGCTTCGATCACCGAGGCGCAGGCGCGCATCTCGGAACTGCGCACGCAGTCGCAAAGCCTGAGCAGCGAAGCGCGCAGCCGCGCCGCCATTGAGCTGGCACAGGTCCAGCAATTGATCGCCGACCAGCGCCAGCGCGAAGTCACCGCGAGCGACACCAACGACCGCACCGCCATCCGCGCTCCGCAGGACGGAATCGTGAACGGCCTTGCTCTCAAGACAATAGGGGGAGTGGTCCCGGCCGGACAAGTCCTGCTTGAACTGGTGCCCGCCAACGACCGGCTGGTGGTCGAAGCTTTTGTCGAGCCGACCGATATCGACCAGGTCACTGTGGGAGCGCCTGCGACCTTGCGTTTCACCTCGCTGTCGATGCGCACCACGCCTGAAATCAACGGCCGCGTTGCGCAGGTCGATGTCGACCGGTCGACGGACCCGGTCACGGGCGTGTCCTACTACAGCGCCAGGGTCGAAATCACCGATGAGGAATTTGCCCGGCTCGGCGATATCAAGCTGGCCGTCGGGATGCCGGTCGAGGTGTTCATACAGACTGGCGAGCGCACCATACTGAGCTATATCCTGCGGCCACTTTCTGACCAGATCAAACGCGCCTTGCGCGAGTAAATCCGCCGCGCGGATAGATCGGCGGTCAAACGCAACCAAGTCCAATGACAAGAAAAGGATTTGCCGCAATGCAACATGGCTTTAATGGTACGCTGATGAGGACATCATTTTCTATTTCCGCCATGTGCGCAGCCGTCTGGCTTTGCGCCCCTGCACAGGCGCAGCAGGTCGTCAGCGATATCGTCGTCGAGCCGCAACTCGCTAGGTCGGATGTTGCAGGCGCGCGCTTCGAGCCTGATTTCGACCCGCAGCCGGTGATTGCAGGGCCTTTCGTGCTTGAACCCAGCGTGTCGCTCGTCACCGAATATTATTCCAACGTCTTCAACCGCGAGGATGGCGAGAGCGATGCTGCCGCCGCGCTCTCGGCCCGGTTGCGCGCGCGCCTCGACACGCCGCTGCATCTGTTGCAGCTTACCGGCAGCGGCAGGGTCAGGCGCTATCTCGATCTCTCGACCGAGAACACCGAGGAATTTGCCGTAAGGGCCGATGGCCGGTTTGATCTCAATGAGCCGAACAATGTCTGGTTCAACGCGGGCTTTGCCAGCCTGAACGAATCGCGCTCGAGCGCAGGCTCGGCACTGGGCGCGGCCGAACCTGTCAGTTATGAGCAATTGTCGGGTGCCCTGGGCACCGATCTTGAATTCGGCGCGCTTTCGCTGCGGCCCAGTGCAAGCTATTCGCGCAGCGATTTCTCGCCGGTCGAGCTTGTCGGTGGGACATCGCTAGATCAGTCATTCCGCGATGGCGAGAACATCTCCGGCAATCTCGCGGTCGGCTACCGCATTTCCGGCCCCGTCTTTGCCTTTTCGAGCGCCAGCATCGGTCGCAGCACCAGCCCCAACGCGCCTGCCGACGCAGCGCGCGATGCCGATGATTTCTCGATAACGGGGGGCATTCGCGGCGAGATCAGTCCGACCATC